>JARRPE010000165.1:0-4031 GCA_037383205.1 Methyloceanibacter sp. | reverse complement strand
GTCGCAAAGACGACCGGGTAGTCGCGGTTGACGATGGCCTCAAAGCCGAGCAGCCCCAGTCCATCCAGCGTGAAGATGGTCTCGATCAGGAGTGAACCGGCAAAGAATGCACCGATAAAAGCCCCCGGAAATCCGGCGATGACGATCAGCATGGCATTACGGAAGACGTGACCGTAAAGCACCTGCCTTCCGGTCAGGCCCTTGGCACGCGCCGTGATGACGTATTGCTTGCTGATCTCTTCGAGGAACGAGTTCTTGGTGAGGAAAGTCGTGGTCGCGAAAGCCGAGAGCGCCATGGCGGTCAATGGCAGCACCAGGTGCCAGAAATAATCGCCGATCTTCGCGTACCAGGGCAGTGACCAGAAGTCCTCCGAGACCAGCCCCCGCAAGGGAAAGATTTGCAGGAAGGAGCCGCCCGCGAAGAGCACGATCAGGAACACCGCGACGAGAAAGCCCGGAATGGCGTAGCCGATGACGATGACGCTCGATGTCCAGATGTCGAACCGGGTGCCGTCGCTCACGGCTTTGCGGATGCCGAGCGGGATGGAGATCGCATAGGAGATGAGCGTCATCCATAGCCCGAGCGAGATCGAAACCGGCATTCGCTCGGCGATCAGCTCCAGCACGCTCGTATCGCGGAAATAGCTCTCGCCGAAGTCGAAGCGCAGATAGTTCCAGATCATCTGGCCGAAGCGCTCGTGCGCCGGCTTGTCGAAGCCGAACTGCTTCTCGAGGCTGGCGATGAACTCAGGGTCCAGCCCTTGCGCGCCCCGGTATTTCGACGAGGTGGCGCTCACATCGCCGCCGGGCATGCCCTGCTGGCCGCCGCCCGCAAAGTCGCTGCCGCCGCCGCTGAACTTCGCCGTCGCCCCGGCGTCCGTACCGGTCAGCTGCGCGATCAGCCGTTCAACGGGCCCGCCCGGCGCGAACTGTACGATGACAAAAGTCACCAGCATGATGCCGAGCATCGTTGGAATGATCAGTAAGAGTCGGCGAAGGATATAGGCGGCCAATGGTGATGGGCTTCCTGTCGCTGCGCTGCCGGTTGCATATGAACGCCGCCGCTCGGCCCGTTAAGGCCGGGGATCGGCATTTGCAGACTTTGCTTACTGGATTCTGGAGGCGAGTGGAACCCGACAGAAGGCCCTGAATTGTTGCAAGTTGGTAAGGCATGGCCCCCAGCGGCCAAAAGGGCGGCCTTCCGGACCCTGAAACCCTAAATGCGGCCCCCCGTGTGATCGGGCCGCCAGATCGGCTGGCGGCCACACCGCTCTGTCGGCACCAGGACGCTACATAACTTGTACGGTGCCGTTTTCGCCGTGAACCGCGATGTCGGTGAATTGGCACTTGCCTTCGCCCTGCTGGAAAATGCACACGGCGATCAGCCAGACTTTGACGATCTTTTCAGGCATTGGCCCCCGATCCGCTCCGCATACTGCTTGAAAAGGTCCCGCTCCTCGGAGAGCCACTTGCCATGTTCGTCGAGGCCGCTGCGCACGACCACATGGGTCTCTCGCGCAGTCCAGGTTGGGATGGGACAGCGGAACGTGGTCTCAAGCGGCAGCTCGCTGCTCCAGAAATAGGTGATGTCCTGGCCATTATCGAATTCGACGGCGACACTTAGATAGTCGTGGGTCGGCAAGGTGTCTTCCGCGACCTCGGACGGCAGCTTCTCCATGCGCCAAGCCCAGGAGAGAGAACGCGGCCCTCGACAGCAGCTTCGCGGATGCGACGCACTTCAGCCATGCCTTCCGGGACACGTTCGGCGTCAACCTCGCGCCCGTCTTCCGCAAGATTGAGCGCTTCGAGCGGCTGGTCTGAGCGCGTTACTGATCGGCCGGCGTCTCGTCTGCCGTTCCCTCATACCACCAGGTATCGAGTATGCCCCGATCGAATTTCGGTTTGGTCTCAGGCTGGCCGAACTTGTCCCAATACGCAATCGTGTGAGACGCCTTGTACCAATGCGGCACCCAGTAATGCCCGGCACGTAGGACACGGTCGAGAGCGCGCGCGGCCGTCTGCATATCCTCGCGGCTCTCCGCGCCGATGATCTTTTCGATAAGCGCATCGACCGCCGGATCCTTGATTCCGGCGAGGTTCAAGCTGCCATTGAGGTCAGCCGACTGAGAGCCGAAATAGCTGCGCAGTTCCACACCCGGTGTGTTGCGCATCACATAGCGTTGCGTGGTGATGTCGTATTCGAAGTCCTTCAGGCGCTGCTGATACTGGGCCGGATCCACGCGGCGGATGCGGGCATCGATCCCCAGGAGCGAAAGGTTCTTCACATAAGGCGCGACGATGCGCTCGAAAGTCGGCTCGAAGGTGAGGAACTCGACCGTAAGAGGTTCGCCCTTTTCGTTGACGCGCTTCTTGTCCTTGATGCGCCAGCCAGCCTCGTCGAGCAGCTTGCTCGCCCGTTGTAAGGAAGCCCGGTCGCGGCCGGACCCGTCGCTCACCGGCGGCAGTGGAACCGAACCGAGCGCGTCCGGATCCACCTCAACGTCGAGCTGCTCGATCAGCGCACGTTCCGCATCCGAGGGCTCTCCCTCTGCCTTCATCGGTGAGTTCTCGAAGTAGCTCTGCGTGCGGTCGTAGAGATTGAAGAACATATTGCGGTTGGTCCATTCGAAGTCGAAGGCCAGCCCAAGCGCCTCGCGCACACGCTTGTCCTTGAACTTGTCGCGACGCGTGTTGATGAAGAAGCCTTGCGTCCCCGACGGCGTCATGTCGGGCAGGGTGTCCTTCTTCACGCGCCCGTCGCGGATGGCGGGGAAGTCATACTCGGTCGCCCAGACTTTGGAGGTGAACTCCTCGCGCAAATCGTAAGTGCCCGCCTTGAACGCTTCCATGCCGGCGGTGCGGTCCCGGAAATACTCGAAGCGGATCGTATCGAAGTTCCAGCGGCCCTTGTTGACCGGCAGATCCTTGGCCCAGTAATCGGGATTGCGCCGATAGGTGATGTTGCGGCCCTGCTTCAGATCGTCGACGAGATAAGGCCCGGACCCCAACGGTGGCTCCAGTGTCGTCTCGTCGAACTTCCTGTCCGTATAAAACGCCTTCGAGAGGACGGGCAGCCCCGCCACGGTCAGCGGCAGATCGCGCACAAGGTCTCCCTCGAATGTGTAGCGCACCGTGGCCGGATCGAGCGCCTCGGCCTTCTCGACATCGCGCAGCATCTGCGAAAATAGCGGGTGGCCCTTTTCCTTCAGCACGTCGAACGAAAAGACGACGTCATCGGCGGTCACGGGTGTGCCGTCGGAGAACCGCGCCTCGGGGCGGAGATAGAATGTGACGGATTTGCCGTCCTCGGCGACCTCCGCGCTCTCGGCAATAAGACCATAGACCGCGTCCGGCTCGTCCGAGGCCCGCACCATCAGTGAGTCGAACAGAAGCTCGAGCCCTTGCGCGGCGTCGCCCTTGAGAATGTAGTTGTTGAGGCTGATGAAGGTCGTGACCCCGCCCCAGCCGAACAGGGACAAGGCGCCGCCCTTGGGCGCATCGGGATCGACATATGCAAAGGATTCGAAGTCTTCGGGCTGGGCGAGGTCCCCGAAGGCGGAGAGCCCGTGGCTGCGCTCCGCTGCCGCCGGCTGAGCCTGGAGGAGGACGCAGAACAGCCCTGCGGCAAGAGCGGCTGTGGCACGTGTCATTGTCATTCGGCAAATGCCCTCGCTGCGGGGATCAATTGGATGCTTGAGGGTCTGTCGCGGCTTCGTACTGCTCGTCCCACCAAACTTGCAGGAAGCCCGGCGTCAGCCCCGGCAGCTTCTCGGGTTTGCCGTAATGGCTCCGGTAGGCAATGCGCTGGCTTGGTGAGAACCACTGCGGCACCACGAAGTCGTGCCACAGCAGGACCCGGTCGAGTGCATGCGTCGCGGCGACGAGCTCCTCGCGGTCCTTGGCGAAGATGATGTAGTCGATCAGCTTGTCGATCGCCGGATCCTTGATGCCGATGAGGTTCATGCTGCCCTCGCGGTCGGCGGCCTCGCTGCCCCAATAGTCGCGTTGTTCGTTGCCGGGCGACTCGGATT
>JARRPE010000164.1:0-4095 GCA_037383205.1 Methyloceanibacter sp. | reverse complement strand
ATGTCGTTAAATGTCAACCACAGAAACGGGGATCGCGCACTGTTGCGCTCATGCGCTACTCGATCGTCAGCCTTTTCGCGAACGCACTGACCGGCAACCGGAACTGGAAGCCGGTCTGGCGTGAGCCGGACCCGAAGCCGTCCTACGACGTGGTCATCGTCGGCGGCGGCGGCCATGGGCTCGCCACGGCACACTACCTCGCCAAGGAACACGGCATCACGAATGTCGCCGTGATCGAGAAGTCGTATCTGGGCTCGGGCAATGTGGGCCGGAACACGACCATCGTGCGCTCGAATTATCTGCTGCCCGGCAACGAACCTTTCTACGAGTGGTCGATGAAGCTCTGGGAAGGGCTGGAGAAGGATATCAACTACAACGCCATGGTGAGCCAGCGCGGCGTGCTGAACGTTTTCCACTCCGATGGACAACGCGACGCGTTCGTTCGGCGTGGCAACGCCATGCGCTTTCACGGCGCCGATGCCGAACTGCTCGACAAGGAGCAAGTTCGGGCGCTGGTGCCGTTCGTCGATTTCGAGAACGCGCGCTTCCCCATTAAGGGCGGGCTTTATCAGCCGCGCGGCGGCTCGGTGCGCCATGACGCCGTGGTCTGGGGCTATGCGCGGTCGGCAGATCAGCACGGCGTGGACATCATCCAGAACTGCGCGGCGACGGGTTTCCGTATCGAGAACGGGCGCATCGTGGGCGTCGAGACCGAGAAGGGTTTCATTGGCGCCAAGAAGGACGCGCTATCCGTCGCGGGAAGCTCCTCGCGGGTGGCGGCGATGGCGGGCATGCGCCTGCCCATTGAAGCCCATGTCCTGCAGGCCTTTGTCACCGAGGGTATCAAGCCGCTGCTCGATACGGTCATTACCTTCGGCGCAGGCCATTTCTATTGCAGTCAATCCGACAAGGGCGGCCTCGTCTTTGGCGGCGACATCGACGGCTACAACACCTATGCGCAACGCGGAAATCTCCCCGTGGTCGAAGATGTCGCCGAAGGCGGCATGGCGCTTATCCCCGCGATCGGCCGGCTGCGCATCCTCCGGTCTTGGGGCGGCCTGCTCGACATGTCGATGGATGGATCGCCCATCATCGACCAAACGCATATCGACGGGCTCTATTTCAACGGCGGCTGGTGTTACGGCGGCTTCAAGGCCACGCCCGCCGCCGGATGGTGCTTCGCCCATCTGATCGCCACCGGACAGTCTCACCCCTTCGCTTCAGCCTATCGCTTCGATCGCTTCGCCTCGGGCCGTGTGATCGACGAAAAGGGCATGGGCGCCCAACCGAATTTGCACTGAGGAAGGGCCATGCGGATCACTTGCCCCTATTGCGGTACGCGCAACCTCGACGAGTTCACCTATCGCGGCGATGCGACCGTGAAGCGGCCCGAGAGCATCGAGGAAACCGCTCGGGATGCCTGGGTCGACTACGTCTACCTTCGGGATAATCCGGCTGGTCCTCACAAAGAGCTCTGGCATCACAGCGCGGGCTGTCACGCCTGGCTCGAAGTCACGCGCGACACAACCACCCATGAAATCACTGCCGTCGATCGCGCGGCCAAAGTGCGCTGAGCAAAGGAGCGCTGAGGAACGATGAGTCAGATCAATCGACTGACCGGCAAAGGCCTTGTCGACCAGGGAAAGACGGTCTCGTTCCGCTTTGACGGGCAGGAGCTGGAGGGTCATCCGGGCGATACGCTGGCCTCGGCGCTTCTCGCCAACGGCATCCGGCTGGTTGGCCGTTCGTTCAAGTATCATCGCCCGCGCGGCATTCTCACCGCAGGCTCCGAGGAACCCAACGCGCTGGTCGAACTCCGTACCGGGGCGCGGCGCGAGCCGAACACGCGCGCGACGACGATCGAGCTCTATGACGGCCTCGACGCCACGAGCCAGAACCGATGGCCGTCGCTGAAATACGATCTTCTTTCGGTCAATCAGCTGGCCTCGCCGATCTTCGGCGCGGGGTTCTACTACAAGACCTTCATGTGGCCCGCCTCGTTCTGGGAGAAGCTCTACGAGCCGATGATCCGCCGGGCCGCGGGTCTCGGCTATCCGTCGAAGCTGCCCGATCCCGACCACTACGAAAAGACACACGCCTTCTGCGATGTGCTCGTTGTTGGCGCAGGCGCTGCCGGGCTGTCCGCGGCGCTCGCGGCGGCGCGTGCCGGCGCGCGCGTCATTCTCTGCGATGAGGATTTCGCTCTCGGTGGGCGGCTGCTGGCGGAACGCGGCGAGATCGACGGTCAGTCCACGCAAGCCTGGGTGCAAGAGGCGGTGGTCGAACTCGAAAGCCTGCCCGATTGCCGCATTCTGCCACGCACGACGGTGTTCGGCGTCTATGACGGCGGCGTCTACGCGGCCGTCGAGCGCGTTGGCGATCACTTGCCTGAGCCTGCGCCCCATTCGCCCCGACAGCGCCTCTGGCGGATCGTCTCCAAACAGGCCGTCGTCTGTGCCGGTGCGTTCGAGCGGCCAATTGTGTTTGGCGACAACGACCGTCCCGGGGTCATGCTGGCCGGCGCCGTGCGCACCTATGTGAACCGCTTCGGCGTCACGCCTGGCAGGAGCGCCGTCGTCTTCGCCGATAACGATGATGCGCTGAGGACAGCCACGGACCTGTCGGACGCAGGCGTCGCGGTGCGCGCGATTGTCGACCCGAGGCCGCAAGCCTCCGCGGCTGCGCAGGAAGTGGCGGCGGACATTGGGGCTCTCTTCGTCCACGGCATCATTGACGGGGTCAACGGCGCTCATGGCATCAAGTCCGTTCGGCTCAAGGATCACCACGGGTCTGCGACGCTGATCGATTGCGACCTGCTGGCTGTGTCCGGTGGCTGGAATCCCGCGCTCAACCTGACGACGCATCTGGGTGGCAAGCCTTCGTGGGACGAAGCGCTGTCCTGCCTCGTCCCCGGCGACCTTCCGCCCGGCATGCGTGTTGCCGGCGCGGCTGCTGGCCACTCTTCTTTGCGAGCCTGCTTGGCGAGCGGGGAGGCGGCGGGCGCCGAATCCGCAAAGGCGTGCGGATTCTCCTCCTCGGCGCCCAGCCATCCCGCCCCGGCTGAAGAAGGTGGTACGGCTACGCCCGTTTGGTATGTCCAAAGCAGATGCGGCAAGGCGTTCGTAGATTTTCAGAACGACGTTGCCGCCTCCGACGTGAAGCTGGCGGCGCGGGAAGGTTTCCGCGTTCCCGATCACGTCAAGCGCTACACCACGCTCGGCATGGCGACGGACCAAGGCAAGACGTCGAATCTCAACGGCGCGGCCGTGCTGGCGGAAACCACCGGGCGTCACCTTGGCGCCGTGGGCTCGACCACATTCCGCCCACCCTTCACGCCGGTCGCTATCGGGGTGCTGGCCGGTCACCACCGCGGGAAAGACTTTCGGCCCACGCGGCTGCCGCCCTCCCATGCTTGGGCCGAAGAGCAGGGCGCCGTGTTCGTCGAGGTTGGAGCCTGGATGCGCGCGCTGATGTTCCCGAAAGTCGGCGAGATGGCGCAGGAAACCGTCAATCGCGAAGTCGCCAACACGCGCACGAATGTCGGTGTTTGCGACGTGTCGACCCTCGGCAAGATCGACGTGCAGGGAGCCGACGCAGGGGCCTTCCTCGACCGCGTCTACATCAACGGCTTTTCCAAGCTTGCCGTGGGTAAGGCGCGCTACGGTCTGATGCTGCGCGAGGACGGCTTCGCGATGGACGATGGTACGACCGCGCGGCTGGCTGAGGACCACTTCTACATGACGACCACCACGGCTAACGCCGTGAAGGTCAGTCAGCATCTGGAGTTCTGCCAGCAGGTGCTCTGGCCCGATCTCGACGTGCAGACCGTGTCTCAAACCGAACAATGGGCGCAATATGCCGTCGCGGGTCCCAAGGCGCGTAAGGTCATCGAGGCCCTGCTTGATGCGGGGCAGGACATTTCGAACGAGGCCTTCCCCTATATGGCGTGCGGCACGTTCACGGTGTGCGGCGGTACGCCGGCCCGGCTGTTCCGGCTCTCATTTTCGGGCGAGCTCGCCTACGAGATCGGCGTGCCCGCACGGTTTGGCGATGGGCTGATCCGCGCGATCATGAAGGCGGGCGCCGAGCATGGCA
>JARRPE010000163.1:0-4096 GCA_037383205.1 Methyloceanibacter sp. | reverse complement strand
ACTCCTGAATGCGTCATTGGCACTTAGCGGCCATTGGTGCCGGCACGCCACTTATCTGCTCTCGTGGTTAAGCCGGACATCACTGATCCGCTCGCCGATGTCTCCCTGCCTTCGAGGATAGATTTGCCCGGTGCGGTGTCCTGTTGGATAGTGGCGCGCCGCCATCTGGGGGAGACCGCCATGCTCACCGCGTCGATTACTGGGTCCACGCTCAAAACTTTGCGTCACACGGCCTTTGCTTTGCTCTTAACCGGTTGCTTGGGCCTGCCGTTCGCACCGGTTCTTGCGGGGGATCCACCGCCGGTCCTGAAGGCGCCTGTTGTGCCGGTGCCGCCGCTGTTCGACCAAGCCGCCGTTGACGAAGCCACAGCCGCACTCGACGGTATCGTCAAAAGCACGATGAAGCGGACCGGCCTGCCCGGCACAGCAGTCGGCGTTGTCTACAAGGACAAGGTGATATACGCGAAGGGCTTCGGCGTGGTGGAGATCGGCAAGTCCGGCAAGATCGATCCCGACACGGTGTTTCTGCTCGCTTCAGTCTCGAAGCCCATCGCCTCGACCATCGTCGCCAAACTCGTGGGCGACGGCGTCGCAAAATGGGATGACCCGGCGAAGAAGTACAACTCCGCCTTCGCCTTGAACGATCCTTACGTCACCATGAACGCAACGATCGCGGACCTGATGTCGCACCGCAGCGGCTTGCGCACCGGCTCAGGTGACCTGCTCGAGGACCTCGGCTTCGACCGGGCCTACATCCTCACTCACTTGGATCAGCAGCCGCTGGACCCGTTCCGTGTGACGTATCACTACAGCAATTTTGGCTACACGGCGGGCGGCATCGCCGCGGCGCTGGCAGCGGGAAAAAGCTGGGAGGACCTTGCCGACGAGGTGCTATTCAAGCCGGCCGCTATGACGACGGCGAGCTATCGCCACGCTGACTACCTCGCGCATGAGAACCGCGCGCATATCCACGCGCGGCTGAGGGACGGCAGCTGGGCGGCGAAATATGAGCGCGATGCGGACGCCCAAGCCCCCGCTGGCGGCGCCAACGCCTCGCTCAATGACATGTTGCGCTTCCTTCGGCTCCAGCTCGGAGACGGCAGGCTCGACGGCAAGGAGCTCGTCGACGCAGACGCGCTCGCCGCGACGCACGTGCCGCAAGTGATTCCCGGCCCGCCACGCTCGCCGGCGGCGCGCGCGAGTTTTTATGGTCTCGGCTGGAACGTTTCCTATGACGACGAGGGCCGTGCGCGTGTCGGCCATTCCGGCGCCTTCGAGCTCGGCGCAGCGACCAACGTGACCGTCATGCCGGGTGAGAATCTCGGCATCGTCGTGCTGACAAATGGCATGCCCATCGGCGTGGCCGAAGCGATCGGCGCGGCCTTTTTCGACGTTGCGCAAAACGGCCACGAAACCGTGGACTGGGTCGGTTTCCTGGGCGGCATCTTCGATCAGATGCGCGCGGCCGAAGCGCCCGAGATCGACTACACGAAGATGCCCGACGATCCTAAACCGGCGCGCGATCTCGGGACCTATGCTGGCACCTACGGCAACAGCTATTACGGCCCGCTCACTGTCAGCGCCGATAACGGCGATCTCGCGATGAGCATGGGCCCGCAAGAAGCGCCCTCGACCTTCGCGCTGACCCATTTCGACGGCGACACGTTCTCATTCGAGACCATTGGCGAGAACGCCAACGGGCTTGCCGGCGCGATTTTCTTGATCGACGACGGCGGCAAGGCGGAGAAGGTCGTCCTCGATTATTACGACCGTACGGGACTTGGGACGTTCGTGCGGGAGTAACCTCAACTCCCCCGGCGCTCTCACTGGACAGTGCTCGCACCTGGAACCACCGAGCCACATGGGCCACAAAAACCTTGACGTCGACGCCCCTTGAGCGCGCTAATTGTGCGTAGCACGGAGGTCGTAATATCGGCCTGGCTCTTAGACCTCTCACCAATGCTGGCCGGCCGACGACTTCTTCGTCAGATGGCAAGGGAGGTACCTCCTAATGACTTTGCGGCCCGATCCGACTTTTCACGCATCACCCAAATTAGCAATGGAAGCCCCAGCGGAGACCTTTGCTTATACCGTCCTGTTGAGCCCCGATTTTTCGAGGCCCGATGCGCTTGCGGTCATTGATGTGAAGCCTGGCTCTCCGACCTATTCCCAGATCGTTCACATGGTGCCCATGCCGAACAAAGGTGATGAATTTCATCACTTCGGCTGGAATGCGTGTTCTTCATCCCTTTCGCCGCTAAGCGGGCACGCCTTTCTCGAACGGCGTTACTTGATTATCCCCGGCATCCGTTCATCGCGCATTTACATCATCGACACGCACCCCGATCCAACTCATGCAAAGATTTGCAAGATCATTGAACCCGAAGAGGTGTTCAAAAAGACTGGCTACTCACGACCACACACGATTCACTGCGGGCCTGAGGGTATCTATGTCAGCACGCTCGGTGGTGGTGGTGCGGATGGCACCGACGGACCGCCCGGAATCTTCCTGATGGACTGCGAGACATTTGAGGTTCTCGGGCGATGGGAAATCGACCGCGGCCCCCAAACCAAGCACTATGATTTCTGGTGGAATTTACCGCGAGACTACATGGTATCCAGCGAATGGGCGCTGCCGCCGCAATTTGAAAATGGGCTCGTTCCAGAGGATCTCCTCTCCAATCAATACGGCCATTCCATTCATTTCTGGGATCTTAGAGAACGTCGTCACATCCAAACAATCGATTTAGGCGCCAACCATCAGATGCCACTGGAGATTAGGCCGGCACACGACCCCATTCGCGAGTACGGCTTTCTCGGTGTGGTGGTCGACACGACAAATCTCGAGGGGTCGATTTGGACGTGGTGGCGGGACAGCGGAAAGTTCTACGCGGAAAAGACGGCAACCATCCCGTCGGAACCAGCAGACAAGGACGCGCTTCCGCCTCTTCTGAAGGGATTTGGGGCGGTGCCGCCTCTGGTCACGGACATTGACCTCTCAATGGATGACCGGTTTCTCTATGTCGCCTGTTGGGGTACGGGCGAAATGCGTCAGTACGACGTTTCCGAACCACGCAAGCCCCAACTCGCGGGTTCAGTACACATCGGCGGTATTGTTCGACGCCAACCCCACCCTAGTGGAAAGACCTTCGCTGGTGGGCCGCAGATGGTTGAGATTAGCCGCGATGGCAAACGGGTCTATTGGACCAACTCACTGTATTCGACGTGGGATGACCAGTTTTATCCGGATGGTATCCCTGGCGCGCAGGTCATGGCCCATGCGCAGCCCGGAGGAGGTCTTGAACTGTCGGAGGACTATTGGGTGAGCTTTCCCGAAGGATACCGCGCTCATCAGATCAGGTTAGAAGGGGGGGACTGCTCGACGGACTCGTTCTGCTATCCTTCGGTGTAGACTTGAGTGATCCAGGCTGGACATCTGCCAGTCTATGGGCTGCTGTCATAGCAAGCGGGCTCTATCACGGAATTAACCCCGGGATGGGATGGCCGCTTGCTGCTTCTGCGGGGCTGCTGGAGAGGTCTTCCAGAGCTCTATTTCTCGCACTTGCCTATCTAACGGCAGGCCATTTTTTGGCAATGCTGACGGCAACGCTTCCATTTGCCATGTTGTCGGCGATAGTGGCCTGGCAGCGACCAATACAAATCGGGGCGAGCTTGATTGTTCTCAGCTTTGGTCTCTATCTCCTCATACAACCACGCCACCCGAGAGCGTTAGCTCGTATTCCACCAACACAGCTCGTGCTGTGGTCGTTTGCAATCGCAATGGCCCATGGGGCCGGCCTTATGCTCGTGCCGATCTATCTTGGTTTGTCCGATACTCATGCTACGGCGGGGCACCATCTCTCGGACGGGATGGTCAAGGCAAATATCGGCCTTGCGGTCGTGGTATCTATCGTACACACGCTCGCGATGATTGCCGGCGGAGGGCTTCTCGCCTGGTTGGTCTATCGGTTTCTGGGGCCCAAATTTGTATCACAGAGTTGGTTCAATCTCGATCGCATCTGGGCGTTCAGCCTCGTCATCGTCGGCGCTATATCGCTTGCTTTCATTGTAGCGGATGGTTGAACGCTCGCACCAG
>JARRPE010000162.1:4146-8042 GCA_037383205.1 Methyloceanibacter sp. | reverse complement strand
AATCAATGGACAAATGTCACACTGCGAACCGCGCTGGCGCTAAGGGGCAGCGGCGTACGGGATGATTGAAGCCGGAAAGTGAACGAATCCCGGCCCGAGTTTGGCGATTTATCGTTTTGTTGGAGACGGTTAGCTGCGAGCCACGGTGCCATACTGACGGACACGGGCATTCCGGCTTTCACGCGGGACGAAGCGCGGTAAGGCAACCCAGCTCTTGAGCAGGCCAACGGCTGGGAGGGCCGGCAAGACAGCCCTCAAGCCGGCCAACGGCCGATTAGGGCCCAGCAGACTGCCTCAGTCACGTGAAGCGCGGTAGGGCCTACTAGACGGCCTTGGCGATCTCTTCGGTCATCTTCTTCGCGTCGCCCAGCACCATCATCGTGTTGTCTTTGTAGAAGACAGGATTATCGATGCCGGCATAGCCGGAGGCGAGCGAGCGCTTGTTGAAGAGCACGGTCCCGGACTTCCAGACCTGCAGCACCGGCATGCCGTAGATGGGCGAAGACGGATCGTCCTCCGCGGCCGGATTGACCACGTCGTTAGCGCCGATGATGTAGACCACGTCGGTCTGTGCGAACTCCGAGTTGATGTCCTCGAGTTCGAACACTTCGTCATACGGCACGTTGGCCTCGGCCAGGAGGACGTTCATATGCCCGGGCATCCGGCCCGCGACCGGGTGGATGGCGAATTTGACCTCGACGCCTGCCTCTTTGAGCTCATCCGTCATTTCGCGCAAGGCATGCTGAGCCTGGGCCACGGCCATGCCGTAACCAGGGACGATGATGACTTTCTCCGCGTTCTTCATCAGGAAAGCCGCATCGTCCGCCGAGCCCAGCTTGACCGGCTTCTGCTCGCCGCCGCCCGCGGGACCCGCGCTCTCGCCGCCGAAGCCGCCGAGAATGACGCTGATGAAGGAGCGGTTCATGCCCTTACACATGATATAGGACAGGATCGCGCCCGAGGAACCGACCAGCGCACCGGTGACGATCAGCGCCGTGTTGCCCAGCGTGAAGCCGATACCGGCCGCCGCCCAGCCCGAGTAGGAGTTCAGCATCGAGATCACGACAGGCATGTCTGCGCCGCCGATCGGGACGATGATGAGAATGCCCAACAGAAGCGACAGGACAACGATCGCCCAGAAGAAGAACGGCGTCTGCTGCTGGCAGAAGAGCACGATGCAAACGATCAGCGCGACCGCGAGCGCGATATTGATGAGGTGCCGCGCCGGCAGGATGATCGGCGCGCCGGACATGCGGCCCGAGAGCTTCGCGAACGCGATGACCGAGCCGGTGAAGGTGATCGCGCCGATGGCCGCGCCCAAGGACATTTCCACGAGGCTAGCGACACGGATATTGCCGGGCGTTCCGATGCCGAAGGCTTCCGGCGCGTAATAGGCCGCGGCGGCCACGAGAACGGCGGCCATACCAACCAGCGAGTGGAAGGCGGCGACAAGTTCGGGCATCGCCGTCATGGGAATGCGGCGCGCGATAACGGCGCCGATGGTCCCGCCGATGGCGATACCGACAATGATCATGATCCAGGACAGACCCGAATCCGGGCGCGCGACGGCCAGCGTGGTCGCCACCGCGATGGCCATACCGGCCATGCCCATGTAGTTGCCCTGGCGCGACGTCTCCGGTGACGACAGCCCCCGCAGCGCGAGGATGAATAGGACGCCGGAAACGAGATAAAGCAGTGCGACGAGTTCGGAGGACATGTTCTTCAGTTCCCCCTAGCGGTCTTTACGCCGGTACATGGCGAGCATGCGTTGCGTTACGAGGAAGCCGCCGAAGATGTTGACCGAGGCGAGGATCAAGGCAAGGAAGCCCAGGATCTTCGCAAGCCAGTGACCGGAGGAGGCAACCGCGTCTCCCGCCTCGACTGCGACCGCAAGCAGCGCGCCGACGACGATCACGGAGGACACCGCGTTGGTCACGGACATCAGCGGCGTATGCAAGGCTGGTGTCACGCTCCACACCACGTAGTAGCCGACGAAGACCGCCAGCACGAAAATCGAGAACTGCGACATGAAATCGTGGCCGCCCTCTTGCGCGGCGTCCGCCGCAAAGGCTGCGCTCACGAAGAGCGCATCGGAGGCAAGCGCCACCAAGGCAACGATGATCCCCGTTAGAAGGGTCTTGTTCGTCATGATGTCTTCCCTCCGGCAACCCGCTCATTGACAATCTTGCCGTCACGGGCAATCGCCGTCCCGACGGCCAGTTCGTCTTCCCAATCGATGGCGAGCTCTTTGGTTTCCTTGTCGATGAACGGCTCGATGAACGCCTGAAGGTTCCGCGCATAGAGGCTCGAGGCATTGACCGGCACCTGACCGGGCAGGTTCAGCTGGCCGAAAATGCGCACGCCCTTGTGCTCGGCGACCTCGCCCGGCTTGGTCAGCTCGGCGTTCCCGCCCCGCTCCGCCGCGAGATCCACGATGATGGAGCCAGGCTTCATGCTTTCGATCATCGCGGTCGAGATCAGCTTCGGCGCCGGCCGGCCCGGAATGAGCGCGGTGGTGATGACGATATCCTGGTTCTTGACGTGCTCGGCGACGAGCTCGGCCTGCTTCTTCTTGTACTCGTCGGACATTTCCTTGGCGTAGCCGCCGGACGTCTCGGCCTGCTTGAACTCCTCGTCCTCGACCGCGATGAATTTCGCACCGAGCGAAGCGACCTGTTCCTTCACGGCAGGCCGCACATCGGTCGCGGTCACGATGGCGCCGAGGCGCCGGGCGGTGGCGATCGCCTGGAGGCCGGCAACGCCGACACCCATGACGAAGAGCCGCGCCGCCGGGACCGTACCCGCCGCGGTCATCATCATCGGCAGCGCACGCTCAAACGCGGCGGCCGCGTTGACCACGGCCTTATAGCCCGCGAGGTTGGATTGCGAGGACAGCACATCCATGCTCTGCGCACGGGTGATGCGCGGCATCAGTTCCATGGCGAACAGCGTTACGCCGGTACTGGCGAGCGCCTCGAGACCGGCCGTGTCCCAGAACGGATCCAGCATGCCGATCAGGGCCGCACCTTTCTTCATCGCCTTGGCGAGTTCGACCGGGGGACGGCGGACCGTGAAAACCACATCCGCGTCGCCAACCGCATCCTCGTCGCTCTTGGCGACGGCGGCGCCGGCCTCTTTGTAATCGTCGTCGCTGAAATGGGATCGAAGACCCGCGCCCGACCGCACCGTGACCTTGGCGCCGGCTTTCACCAACTTCTTGACTGTCTCGGGGGTAAGACCGATCCGAGGCTCCTCGGAGCCTTCCGCGGGTACGCCAATGGCAATCATCTTGGCTCCCTTCGCCGTGGGCGCACCGATCCAGCAATCACGGTGCGCGGAGCGCTGTCGGGTTCTAGATTAGGGCAGGAGGTCAGGCACCTCCCATCCCGGGTCGGCCTCAAGCCTAGGTAAGGAAAAAGCCCATGCCCGCGACAATCGCTATGCAGGCAAGCGCGCCCCAAAAGAACAGCCCGCAGAAGAGCTTGTACGTGCCGAGATGCTCGGCGTAATCCATTTCCGGGTGGCCCTCTTTGGGATCGATGTGCATGCGGCTATCCCCTAGATCTTTATCTATGCTTGGCGACTGTTTCGCGTCATGTCGCGACTGTCTCGCGTCTCCGGGAGATAGCAGACAAGAGGGCCTGCCGCAATAATCCTAAAGTGGCCGAAAGCGCTCGAAACCCTAATCCAATAGTACAACCATGTGCCCGTCAGGATCCCGAACGGCCGCGCCGTGCTCATTTTCCGCAAGAGCCACGAGACCATCGGAGACGAAGGTCACGCCGGCCGATTTCAGGCTGTCCACGAGCGCTTCCAGCCCATCCACCCGATAGACTTGCCGAACGGAGGCCACATCGTTGGCTTGCGGCGGCGGGACCGAGTCACTCTCCGGAGGC
>JARRPE010000162.1:0-4101 GCA_037383205.1 Methyloceanibacter sp. | reverse complement strand
GATCGTCGAGGTGGTCCTGTTCCGGTCCCTGATTGAAAGAACGTCCACGGACGCGCATTCCGAGGAGTTCGGTGTAAAATGCGAGGCTACGGTCGAGGTCGGCAACGACGATCGCGGTGTGGTCGAACCCCCGAATGCCAGGGCCGCCCTTTTGCCAGCGCGGATCCCCGACGCCATCGGGGAATGAGATCAGCTCGAGCGGGTGTCCCTCCGCGTCGCGAAACTTGAACGCGATGACACGCCCGGTGTTGGGCGGCAGCACCACGGGCCCGCCCACCGTGACGGATTCCGGATTCGACTCCTCAAGGCGGGACCAAACGGCCTCGATATCGCCGGCCACCAAGGCCACATGCTCAAACCACGGATCGTTCGACGCCCTTGGTTTCGGATAAGGCGCGCCGGTCGGATTGAAGGCGGCGAGTGTCAGCGCTTCGCCGTCGAATTGGATGTCGGCAGCCAACATGTGCGTTTCGGCATCGAGGCCGAGGAACCCATTCCACCCCGCGTCTTTGACGCTTCGGACCGGACCCACAGTCAGGCCGAGCCCGTCGTGAAAAAAGGCTATCGCCCCGTCGAGATCGGCGACCGTGATGACGACGCGTTCGAGCCTGATTACCGGCATGAGGTTGTTCCCGCCTCTACTTGAACTGACATGGTTTGAGCCCGCACCATTCGTCTCCTTCGAGTTGAAACGCCATCAGCGACAACAATTCGTCGCCCACGGTTCCGGAACGGTGCCCGTATCGGCCTTGGGCATCCGGTTTGGTCGTCTGATCGCCGCCGAAGGAGACTTCGCCCGGCCCCATGACAACCCGCGTTCCGTCCATGGTCTCCACGAACCACTGGCCAGACAGCGTGACGATCCATTGCGGCCTTGGATTAGGATGCCAATCGCCGATCCAGCCGACGGGCTGAACGAAAAACACCACGTTAGCCTTGGCCGTCAGCAGAACTTCGATCCATTCCGGCGCCGCTTTGCCACCGACGCTCTGCTCTTTGAAATCAGATATAACACAGCGCGTCTGATGTGTGACGCCCTGTTCATCCGCCCAGACGTGCCAGTAGGACAGTTGCGGCAGGCCACTTCCCTGTTGCGTGATCTTGTTGCCGATCGAGGTCACCATGGCTGTTGCGCCTGACTGAGGCTCGCCTGCACCGGCACTTGTTCGCCAAGCATCGTAACCTCCTCGATCTCCTTTTCCGCGCTTTGGAAAACTCCGCTGGCGAACATTATGAAGATGAGGCCGCCGACGAGCCCGAAATTCTTGAAGAAGTCCCAGACATGCGGATAGCCCTCACTGTCCGGTGACCAGAAGCGCGGATAGGTCCAAAAATTGTGGAACAGAAGCGCAGTGATGGCGCAGTAGCCGGCAAGAACGAAGGCGGCGATGCCGTCATAGAAACCAAACACGATCATCGGCGGGGTCAGCAACTCGACGGCCATGGCCGGGTAGAGCAACGCCGCGCCGCCTGGAAGCCAGCCCGAGGACGCCTGCTTCACCGCCGCCTCGTGATTGATAATCTTGTCGAGAAAGCTGAACGGAAAAATCCAGACAATGAAAATGCGCGCCAGCACGGGCAGCGCATCGTTGATCAGCCAATCCATCGCCAGCCCCTCCTTCAAATGAATATCGGGTGTTTGGCGAATCCTCGGGCATGTGGAACACGATCACAACCCTTGTCGCGGAATTGTCAGGAACTTGTCTCGGATGCGGCAGCGACAGGCAGCGGCAAGCCCGCTTGCGCGAATGCCTCGGACTGGCGCTGCGTGACAGTGCCCACATCCACGCCGGCAATCGCCTGGTCGAAGAGGTTGTGGAAGTTCAACTCCGCATTCAGATGCAAGAACACACCACCGAGCCCGATCGCAGCACGATCCATGAAGACGAATTCGCGTGGAATGGTCACGGGTCCTTTGTCGCGCAAAGCCTGGTGAACCTGAAACGCTTCCTTGCGGCCGTACATGCCGGGCTCAACGTCGTCCGCGATCGTGCGTACGCGATCGTCCAGCATCGGGCCGTAGATGAACCGGGCCCAGATGTTCAATACGTCGATGAGCTCGTTCGACAGACCGGCGAAGCCCCAGGTCTCGTACGCGTGCACGACCAAGGCGCGGTCGTCGCGCAGCAGACCGTTGTAGAGATCGATCACGCCCTGGATGAACTTGGGCGCGAACGTCCGCATACACCCGTAATCGAGCAGGTTGATCCCGGCAGCCCTTCCCTCGCCGTCCTCGAACACCGTGTAGTTGCCGAGATGCGGATCGCCGTGGATGACACCGTAATGGCTGAACGGGTACCACCAGGCGCGGAACATGGCCTGCGCGATCGCATTGCGGTCGTCGAGCGGCCGGTCCTTGTACTCGAGAAGCTTTTTCCCATCGAGCCAGGTCATCGTCAGGACGCGATCCGTTGAAAGATCCGGCAGGACCTCCGGCACCCGCACGAACGCATCGTCCTTGAATATCTCCCCATAGAGGCAGGTCATGCGGGCTTCCCGCCGGTAGTCGAGCTCTTCGCGCAGACGCTCCGAGAGTTCCTTCAGGACTTCGGACGTTTCGACAGCGGGCCGCATGCGCCGGTGCACCGAGAACAGCATGCCGAGTTGCACGAGATCGGCTTCCACGGCGGAGCGCATGTCCGGGTATTGGAGTTTGACCGCGAGGTCCCTGCCATCGTGCGCGACCGCGCGGTGCACCTGGCCGAGAGAGGCCGACGCCGCGGCCTCGTAATCGAAACTGTCGAACTTGTCTTCCCAGGCCGGGCCGAGTTCGGCGGCCATCCGCCGCTTGACGAAGCCGCGGCCCATGGGCGGTGCGTGGCTCTGGAGTTTGCCGAGCGCCTCCGCATATTCCGGCGGCAACGCATCGGGGATGGTGGCGAGAAGCTGGGCCACTTTCATGATTGGGCCCTTGAGCCCGCCCAGCGCCATCGCGAGCGCCGCGGCCTCCTTTTCCGTCTCCGACTCGAGGCCGAACAAGCGCCGCCCTGCCATGCGCGCGGCGACGCCACCCACATTGGCGCCGACGCGGCCATACCGCATAGCCCGCGCGCTGAACCGGTTCTTCTCGCGGTCCGTCGCCTCGGAATCGCTCTTCTGCGCATCGCCGGTACGCTCAGACAGATCGTTCATGGATTCTGCAACCCTCCCCCATCAATGGGATACACCACATATAGGACTGCTAATCCGGCCATACGATAGCCGATCCTCGGAAGGTCATTTCCAGAACAATATTTTCATGCCGTACTCGAAGATGCTTAACGCCGCCATCATTGCCGGCTGCCTGTTCGCGGCGACAGCGCTTGTCGCCGGGGGGCTTACGGATACCTATCCGGCCCTCGACATCGTGAACAACGGCCTTCTCCTGTTGGCCGGTGGCCTCGTCGTTCTGTTCGCCCTGAGCCTTGCGTTGCGCAGCCGCATGCTGATCGTGACGACCGGCGCGCTTCTGGCGATCGCGCTCGCCATGCTGGTCCCCAACCTGTCGGGAACTGCGGCGCGAGCCCCGGAGAATGCCGAACGATTCTTGCGCGTGGCGACGTTCAACATGTGGGGCAAGGGCGACGTCCACATCGAGAAGGTCGAAGCCTTTCTCGCCGAGACCAGCCCCGACGTCGTCGTGATGGAGGAGATCCGCTGGAAGCACGAGGCATTCCTCCGGCAGATGCGAGAGGCCTATCCCCATCAAACAGGTAAGCATGGCCTGGTGATCCTCTCCAAATATCCCATCGTGGAGAAAAGCCGCCTGGACCGTCCGGGCCAGCCTTATTGGCAGTCGCTCATCGTGACGCGGGCGCGCATCGACGTGAACGGCCGCGAGGTCGACGTCGTGGGCGCGCACATGTCCCGGCCGTTTTATCCGTCGCAGCAGAAGAACGACTTCGAAACGCTAACGAAGTTCATCGGCTCCCTCCCCGGCCCCGTCATTGTCGCGGGCGACTTCAACGCGGCGCCGTGGACTCACAAGGTGCAGCGCTTCTCCGCCGCCACCGATTTGGGAAGGTTCAATACGTTCTCGCCCACCTGGCCCGCGCGGTGGAGGGCTTTGCCTCTCGTACCGGTCCTGCCGATCGACAACGTCTTCGTCTCACCGCAACTTGC
>JARRPE010000161.1:0-6600 GCA_037383205.1 Methyloceanibacter sp. | reverse complement strand
GCCGACGCCCTTGGCCTGGAGTGCGAGCCGCTGATGCACGCCGAAGCGATGCTGCTCGTCGATCACCGCCAGGCCGAGGTCGTGGAAGGCAATCGCCTCCTGGAACAGGGCATGGGTGCCGAGCAGGATGTCGATCTCGCCGGTCTTCAAGTCTTCGAGGATCGCCAGCCGTTCCTTGCCCCGCTCGCGTCCCGTGAGCAGCCGCACGCGAAGGCCGGCCGGCGCGGAGAAGCGCGAGATTGTCTCGAAGTGCTGCCGGGCGAGAAGTTCCGTCGGCGCCATCAAGGCGGCTTGGTGACCGGCCTCGACAGCCGTCGCCATGGCCAGAAGCGCCACGATCGTCTTGCCACTGCCAACATCGCCCTGAAGTAGCCGCAACATGTGGAGCGGATCGGCCATGTCCGTATCGATCTCCGCGAGCGCGCGGGTCTGCGCGCCGGTTAGCGCGAAGGGCAGCGCATCGAGGATCGCTTTGCGAAGCCGCCCCGGTGCCGTGATCGGCCGGCCCGCCCGGCGCTTCATCGATTGCCGGAGAATGGCGAGTGCAAGCTGGTTGGCGAGGAGTTCGTCATAGGCGAGCCGTCCCCGCACCGGGTTGGAGGGCAAAAAGTCTTCGTCGCTCGTTGGCGCGTGCAGGGCTTCGATGCTCTCGGCGAAGGACGACCATTCATTCTTCTTCAGATGCGGCTCGTCGATCCACTCAGGCAGGTCCGGCAGGGCCTGTAAGGCGCCGTGAACAGCTTTGCGCAGGCTAGTGTTTGAGAGGCCGGCCGTGAGCGGGTAGACCGGCTCGATCTGCGGCACGCCGCCTCCTTCGACGGGCGCCACATGGTCCGGGTGGGGCATTTGCAGGCGGCCGTCGTAGGATTCAAGACGGCCGGAAATGATCCGCGTCTCGCCGACGGGCAGCAGACGCTCCAGATAGCGCTGGTCGGCTTTGAAATAGACGAGATCGAGGGCGCTGGTCTCGTCCTCTACCAGGATGCGATAGGGCGCCCGGCGCCCGCGCCGGCCACCGCCCGGGCGGTGCTCCGCCACCCGCACGGTCAGGGTCACAATCTGGCCGAGCGGGCTCTCCGCGATGGAGGGTGTGTGGGCCCGGTCGACGAGTCCGACCGGGAAATGCCACAGAAGATCGATCAGGCGGGCGTGGTCAGTGACGCTCCGGGGCGCTAAAAGTTTATTCAGCAGCCCTTCGATTCGCGGGCCGACGCCTTTCAGCGTGCGTACGGGCGCGAAGAGCGGATTGAGCCGGGCAGGGCGCATGCGCCTAGTCTATCAGGCGATTCGGGATGGGCTTGATATGCCTAAGGCGCGGCCTTGACATCGAAAGGGCCGCTCTGTCTAACGCAGCAACGAGGATTGGAAGCTTGGATCATGTCGAGTGATCTTGGAATGCGGCGCCGCCGGGCTGTCTGGCGGGCTTCTCACAGAGGCACGAAGGAAATGGACTATCTGCTTGGCCGTTTCGCCGAGCAAGCCGTTGACAGCATGAACTCCGATGAGATCGCCGTGTTGGAGCGCCTGATCGAGATGCAAGACCCGGAAATCGAGCTGTCCGTCTATGAAGGATACTCGCTGGGCGACAAGGATCTGGACACGCTGATCGTCCTGATCCGCGAATTCCACAATTTCCCCGGAACCCGGCAGTAGCCGCGCCCTCTTAAGTAAGCCGTCGCGTCATGAGTTCTCACGATCCTTTGCCGACACTGCCCGTGGACCGCCTTCTGGCAGGGCAGCGCGCGATTGCGGGCGGCGTGCCCGAGGGGCTCGACGCCCTGCTGCTCGGGGAGCTGGCGCGCCATGCGGGTGCGCCCATCATGCACGTGGCGCGTGACGGGCAGCGCGTGGCGACGCTGGAAGATGCGATCACGTTCTTTGCACCGGACGTCAGGGTTCTGAGCTTTCCCGCCTGGGACAGCGTTCCGTACGACCGGGTTGGACCAAATGCTGAGATCGTCGCCGACCGGATCGAGGCCCTGTCGGCGCTCGCCGCCCGGGAGGAGGGTGACGCCGCCCCGCTCGTGCTGCTGACTTCGGTGAACGCGGCCGTTCAGCGCGTGCCGCCGCGGGCGTTCATCGAGGCCTCGAGCCTCAACCTCCGCGCCGGCAACGTCTTGAACATGGGCAAGCTGGTGGAGCGGTTGGAGTCCGCCGGCTATGTGCGCACCGGCACGGTGACCGATGCCGGCCAGTACGCGGTGCGCGGCGGCATTCTCGATCTCTTCCCGCCGGGAGGGCAGCCAGTCCGGCTCGACTTCTTCGGCGACACGCTCGAATCCATCCGCGCCTTCAATCCGGAAACGCAGCGGACCGAGTCGCGCATCGAGGCGGTCGACTTTCTGCCCATGAGCGAGGTGGCGCTGACACCTGAGGTGCGCAGCGGCTTCCGCCAGCGCTATGTGGAGCTGTTCGGGACCGTGAAAGGCGACGACCCCCTCTACGAAGCCATCTCGGCGGGGCAGCAGCACCAGGGCCGAGAGCCGGTTCGAGCAGCTGGCCGATCACCATGATGCGCGCGCCGAGGCGCTGGAGCGGAAAGCGTTCGGTGCGCCTCCCTATCATCCGGTCCCGGCCGACAGCATGTTCCTGACCGAGGCCGAATGGCAGAGGCTTATGAACGCCGCTCCGCACGTGATCGCCTTCGACACGTTCGAGCGCCCGGAAGGAGACGGGGCGGCGGTCGTGTCCTTCGGCGGCCGGCAAGGCCGGTCGTTCGCGCCGGAACGCCAAACCGAAGGCGCCAATGTCTTCGATGCGGTCGTGGCGCATACGAAGAAACTGATCGAAGCGAAGAAGATCGTCGTGGTGGCGTGCTGGAGCACGGGCGCGCGGGAACGGCTCGCCGCGCTACTCGCGGAACACGGCCTGGACGGCACAGTTCGGGTCGAGACCTTTCCGGAAGCGGTTGCCGCGCCCGATGATCTGGTCGCCGTCGCCGTGCTGCCGCTTGAGACCGGATTCGAGTCGCCGGGTCTCGCCGTCATCGGCGAACAGGATATTCTGGGCGACCGGCTGGTGCGGAAACAGCGCAAGCCCAAGGCGTCCGACGCGCTGACCGAGGCGTCCAGCCTCACGGTGGGCGATCTCGTGGTCCATGCCGATCATGGTATCGGTCGCTTCGTGGGTCTCAGCACGATCGAGGCCGCGGGCGAGCCGCACGATTGCCTCGAGCTTCACTACCAGGGCAACGACAAGCTCTATCTGCCGGTCGAGAATATCGAGCTTCTCACCCGCTACGGCTCGGACGAGACGAATGTCGTGCTCGACAAGCTCGGCGGCGTGGCTTGGCAGTCGCGCAAAGCCAAGCTGAAGCAGCGCATCCGTGACATGGCCGAGAAGCTCATCAAGGTCGCGGCCATGCGGGAGCTGCGGACCGCACCGGCCCTCGCGCCGCCAGACGGCACCTATGAAGAGTTCGCTGCGCGCTTCCCGTACGAAGAGACGGAGGACCAGATGACCAGCATCAACGCGGTGCTGGACGATCTGGCGAGCGGACGTCCCATGGACCGTCTGGTCTGCGGCGATGTCGGCTTCGGCAAGACCGAGGTGGCGCTTCGCGCAAGCCTGGTGGCCGTGCTCGCGGGCAAACAAGTTGCGGTAGTCGTGCCGACGACGCTTCTGGCGCGCCAGCACTACAATACTTTCACGGAGCGCTTCCGCGGCTTTCCCGTCCGCATCGCGCAGGCTTCGCGCCTCGTTTCCGGCAGAGAGCTCAGCGCGACCAAGGAAGGCCTCAAGAAGGGCGACATCGATATCGTGATCGGCACCCATGCGCTGCTCGGAAAGGCGATCGACTTCGCCGATCTCGGCCTTCTCATCATCGACGAGGAGCAGCATTTCGGCGTGAAGCACAAGGAGCGCCTGAAAGAGCTTCGCGAGGACGTGCATGTTTTGACGCTGAGCGCGACGCCCATCCCACGCACGCTGCAACTCGCCATGTCGGGCGTGCGGGAGATGTCGCTGATCGCGACGCCACCCCTCGACCGGCTGGCGGTGCGGACCTACGTCTCGCCGTTCGATCCCATGACGCTGCGCGAGGCCTTGCTGCGGGAGCGCTTCCGGGGCGGGCAGACGTTCTTCGTGGTGCCGCGCATCTCCGATCTCGACGAGGCCGGGGCCTTCCTGCAGGAGCACGTCGCGGAGTTGCGCGTCGCGCGCGCCCACGGACAGATGAATTCAACAGAGCTCGACGACGTCATGAACGCCTTCTACGACCGGCAATACGACGTGCTGCTGTCGACGACCATCGTCGAGAGCGGGCTCGACATTCCGTCGGCCAATACGCTGATCGTGTATCGCGCGGACCGTTTCGGTCTTGCGCAGCTCTATCAGCTGCGCGGCCGGGTAGGACGCTCTAAGATCCGCGCCTATGCCTATTTCACCATCCCCGCCGATGCGCGCATTACGCCGGCAGCGGAGAAGCGACTGAAAGTGCTGCAGTCGCTCGACACGCTGGGGGCCGGCTTCATTCTCGCGAGCCACGATCTCGATTTGCGTGGTGCCGGCAATCTTCTTGGCGAGGAACAGTCCGGCCACATCCGCGAAGTCGGGTTCGAGCTGTACCAGTCCATGCTCGAAGAAGCGGTCGCCGCACTTCGAGAGGGCGAGGGCGCCATGATCGAGGATCAATGGAGCCCGCGCATCAATCTCGGCACCTCGGTCCTCATCCCCGAGAATTACGTGCCGGACCTGCAGGTTCGGCTTGGCCTGTATCGCCGCTTGTCCGGTGTCGAGACCCAGGAGGCGATCGAGGCGTTCGCGGCCGAACTGATCGACCGGTTTGGTCCGTTGCCGGACGAAGTCCGCCATCTCTTGGACGTGGTGGAGATCAAGAGCCTGTGCCGTCAAGCCAACGTGGAGCAGATCGATGCGGGCCCGAAGGGGCTCGTCGTGGCGTTCCGGAATAACGAGTTCGCAAATCCCGAAGGCCTCATGCGCTTCATCAGCAGGTACGCGCGCAAGACCAAGGTGCAGCCCGATCAGAAGCTGGTCTTCTACGGCGATTGGCCCAGCGCGGAAGACCGCCTGATTGGCGCGCGCGATTTCCTGAAAGAGGTAGCCAAGATCGCGGGCGCGGCGAAGGCGGCGGCTTAGATCTGTTTCAGGATCTGGTCGCGTTGAATGCGGCCCTGCGCGTCGCGAGGGATGCTCCGGACAATCAGCAGCTTCTCGGGGAACTTGTAGGGTGCGACGTTCCGTTCCTCGAGAAAGTTGCACAGCGCCGCCAAGGATACCGGCATGGACGGATTGGGAACGACCGCGGCGAAGATCCGATCTCCAAGAACAGGGTCGGGCAGGGTGAAGCACGCCGCATCGAGAAATCTCAGGAAGGCTTGGTAGAGCCCGTCCAGCTCGGAAGCCGCAATGGTGAACCCGCCATGGTAGATGAGTTCAGCATCGCGGCTGACCCGAACACGGTCGCTGTTCGTCTCACCGAATAAGCCCGTCTTGACGAAGCCGTGCGGATCCTTCGCGGCGGGATCGCCCATGGCTCCCTCGGCGGGGCGGCGTTGCGGGACCAGCGGGCCCCGGACGGCGATCTCCTTTGTGTCGGGCTGCGGCCCGGCAAGGAGGCTGGTCTCGATAAATGAAGTGAGCTCTCCCCGTCGGCGATCTGAAACACGCCTGCGGGCACCGTTCCGCGTTTCAATGCCGGCTTGTCCGTCTCGATCAGGCAGGCCAGGTCGCCCAACGGATAAAGATCGAACCCGCCGCGATCCGGGGGCAGGTCGGTTGCCGCCCGTTCTCCGAGTTTCGGCACGCTCCAGACCCTGCCGACATGGCGCAGCACGCATTGCGGGTCGGCAAAGATGCGCCCTTCGGTCATGCGGTCCAAGACGGTATCGGGCAACGCCGTTACGGTCGCGCCGGTCGTCAGAAGCTGCTGCACGAACACGCCGTTATCAAAGGGGTCGTGCTGCACGAGGGCGGTCCCTCCGATCAGCCAGGGTGCGAGTCCCATGGCGATGCCGACGGGGCCGGTGAGCGGAAAAGGATTGAGGAGGATATCGCTGCGGTCGAGCGACAAGGCCATGACGATCATGGCGCCTTGCAGCAGGACATCCTGCTGTTGCCGGAAGATGGGCACGAGGGGTTCGCCCGCGCGGGCCGTGAAGGTGATCAGCGCCGGACCGGGGTTCGCGCGCGGCACAAATCCCGGCGCGGGGCCATCCAAAATCGCATCGTCGAGAGACGAGACACCGTCGGGTAGATCGGGGCCGAACCCCATCACGAAACGGATCGACAGGCTCCTGGCTGCGACGTCGCACAGGAGGCTCGCCGGCTGCGCGCCGGCGTAGCTGGACATGCCGATGAGCCCGGCAGGCTCGATCATCTCGCAGACGCGGGCGAGTTCCGTCGCCCGCCAGAGCATCGGCACGGCGGCGACGGTGAGACCGGCGCGCCAGGCGGCCAGCAAGGCGAGGGGAGATTCGACGAGGTTTGGGAGCTGAATTACGACGCAGTCGCCGGGAGCAAGTGCCACATGGGCGAAATTGGCTGCCAACGCCTCGACGGCCATATCCGCTTCGCCGAAGGACAACCGACGGGGACGGATGGCGCAAAGCCCGGCCGGTTCGGCGGATCAAGAAGCGCGAG
>JARRPE010000160.1:0-10308 GCA_037383205.1 Methyloceanibacter sp. | reverse complement strand
TCGATAAGGTCCACGAAGGTATCCATAAGAACCTCGTAGAAGTCATCGAGCTCCTGTAGCCGCTCTCTCGTGTCGGCCATTCCCTCCGGCAGAGCGTCCTGCGTGCCCTCAATTACATCCCGTGCGCGGCGCATCCGCCGGACCATGCCGCGCAACATCCGTGCATAAGGCCGTGCGCTCAGTTTGAAGTAGACCTGCCGGTCGCCAGGCCTGGCGGTGCGGACGATAACTTCCAAATCCTCCAGGAGCCGCGTGTTCGTGCTGATGCTTGCCCGGCTTACGCTCAAGCGGTCGGCCAATTGGCTCAGGCTGAAAGGCCCTTCTTGCATAATCATGAGGCCCATAATGTGGCCTGCGATGCGGGGCATGCCCTCCGCCTGGAGAATCAGACCCATCTGTTCGACGAAGTCTTCAATTGTCTTGTCGGCATTGTTTGTCATCCCTGATAGCTATGACGTTCAGTACGTTCAGTCAAGACTGAACACACTGAACGTCATAGATGACGGCCGGGAATTGCAGGCGTCCCAGCTCCCCGGAATTTGCTCCGTTGGATGCGGTTGGATGGAGGCGCGCCAAGCTGCGAGAATAGGCTGTCTGGCTGGTTTACTCGTCCCGCGCTTCCCTCTAGAAAGCCTGGACAAAAATTTGGACTGGGGACAGATGATCAAAAAGCTACTCATCGCCAATCGTGGGGAGATTGCCTGCCGGGTGATCCGCACGGCGAAGCGGCTCGGGATCGCAACCGTTGCTGTCTATTCGGAGGCGGACCGCGATGCGCTGCATGTCTACATGGCCGACGAGGCCGTAGCGATCGGGCCTGCCGCTGCGGCGCAGTCCTACCTCGTCATGGATAAGATCATCGCCGCGGCCAAGGAGACCGGCGCGGATGCGATCCACCCCGGCTATGGTTTTCTGTCGGAGAATGCCGCCTTCGCCAAGGCGCTCAAGAAGGCCGGCATCATTTTCGTCGGCCCGAACCCCAAGGCTATCGAGGCCATGGGCGACAAGATCGAGTCCAAGAAGCTCGCGGCCGACGCCAAGGTCTCGACCGTGCCCGGCTATCTTGGCGTGATCGAGACGCCGGAAGAGGCGGTCAAGATCGCTGACGACATCGGCTACCCCGTCATGATCAAGGCCTCGGCCGGCGGCGGCGGTAAGGGCATGCGCATCGCCTATAGCAGCGAAGAGGTGGCCGAAGGGTTCGCGTCTTCCCAGTCCGAGGCGAAGTCGAGCTTCGGCGATGACCGCGTCTTCATCGAGAAGTTCATCGAAGAGCCCCGCCACATCGAAATTCAGGTGCTGGGCGACAAGCACGGGAATGTCATCCATCTGGGCGAGCGCGAATGCTCCATTCAGCGCCGTAACCAGAAAGTGCTGGAAGAGGCGCCCAGTCCCTTCCTTGACGAGAAGACCCGCGAAGCCATGGGCGCGCAGGCCGTCGCGCTTGCGAAGGCGGTGGATTACGATTCGGCGGGCACGGTGGAGTTCATCGTCGACAAAGACAAGAACTTCTACTTCCTGGAAATGAACACGCGGCTCCAGGTTGAGCATCCGGTCACCGAATTCGTTACCGGGCTCGACCTTGTCGAGCAGATGCTGAAGGTCGCGAGCGGCGAGAAACTTGCGCTCAAGCAGAAAGACGTGACGCTGACCGGTTCGGCCATCGAATCCCGTATCTATGCTGAGGATCCCACGCGGAACTTCCTGCCGTCCACGGGACGGCTTGTCCGGTTTCGGCCGCCGGTACTCGGCACCGAGGACGGTATCACCACGCGCTTGGATACGGGCGTGGAGGAGGGCGGCGAAATCTCGGTCTTTTACGACCCGATGATCGCCAAGCTCATAACGTATGCTCCGACGCGCATCGAGGCGATCGATGCGATGGGCCGGGCGCTGGACGCCTTCGCGATCGACGGCTTCCGGCACAATATTCCGTTCCTCGCCGTCCTCATGCGCAACGAGCGTTGGCGGTCGGGCGACATCTCGACGAAGTTCATCGCCGAGGAGTTTCCGGACGGTTTCAATCCGCCGGTGCCCGAGGGGCACGTCCGCGACGTCCTGGCGGCGGTTGCGGCTTGTATCGATCATCTCTCCAACAATCGCCGCCGTATGATCACCCAGCAGATGCATGGAGAGCCTGTTTGCTTTTCCGGGGACCGGCTGGTTGAGCTCGGCGAGCACGATCTGGTCCGGGTGAGGGTCGAGGGACGCGACTTTCCGATGTGCGCCACGCTTGGCGGCGAGGGAACGGAAGAATCGGCGCGCACGATCGAGATCGACTCGAGCTGGTGGTTCGGCGATCCCGTTTTCGAAGGCACGGTGGACGGCGATCCGATCGCCGTTCAGGTCCGCTCTATCCTGAATGGCGTCCACCTGACTTATCAGGGCGTCGAAGTACCAGTCCGCGTCTTCACTGTGCGCGAGGCGAACTATATCGCGCTGATGCCTGTGAAGGAAAAGCCGGACATGTCCAAGTTCCTCCTGTGCCCGATGCCGGGCATGGTGGTGTCACTGGCCGTCGAGGAAGGACAGGAGGTGTCCGCGGGCGAGACGCTGTGCGTGGTCGAGGCGATGAAGATGGAAAACGTTCTGAAGTCCGAGGTGGACGGCATCGTTTCCAAGATTCACGTCGAGCCCGGCGACAGCCTCAACTTGGACGCGGTCATCCTCGAGTTCGAATAAGAGCGGAGGCGTCGTGGCGCCGGCCCGGAAAACGATCACCGTACGGATCGAGGGTCGCGTTCAGGGCGTGTATTACCGCGCCTGGACGGAGCAGATGGCGCACCGGCTCGATCTCGATGGCTGGGTGCGCAACCGCCGTGACGGAACGGTCGAGGCGGTTATCTCCGGCGAGCCGCTGCAAGTGGATGAGATGCTTCGCCGCTGCGCGGACGGTCCTCCGGACGCGCGCGTCACCAAGGTCGTGGTGACGGACGAGGGCGGGGAACCGCCGTCGGGCTTCCAGGTCCTGCCGACCCACTAGTGAGCTAGGTTCCGGGCAAACCGAAAACCTGTTCGAAACGCGTTCTCAGCGCTTCATCGACGCGGGCCATGTCAGTCTCGGCCCCGAGCGCCACGAGGCTCGTGACGGGCGTGCCGTGGAGGCCGCATGGCACGATGCCCGAGAAGTGTTCCAGGTCCGGCGCAACGTTCAGACTCACGCCGTGGAACGTGACCCAGCGGCGCACGCGGACGCCGATGGACGCGATCTTCGCGCCGCCGACAAAGACGCCGACGCCGCTACCGCTCCGCTCCCCGGCGATGCCGAATGCCGCAAGGGTGGCGATCAGCCAGTCCTCCAAGTCCTTCACGAAGCGGCGCACGTCGCGCCCCCGCGCATTGAGATCGAGCATGACGTACGCCACGCGCTGGCCTGGTCCATGATAGGTGTAGCGGCCGCCACGTCCGGCATCAAAGACCGGGAATCGGCCGGGGGAGACCAATTCCGCGGGGTCCGCGCTGGTGCCGGCCGTGTACAGGGGCGGGTGTTCGAGCAGCCAGACGCATTCGCCCGCGCGGCCACTCGCTATGGCGGCCGCCCGCTGTTCCATGAAGGCGACAGCGGCCTCGTAGGGAACGGGGGTGGGGGCCGAAATCCACTCAATACCGGGGGCGGAGGCGGTCGCGTTCAGGCGATGGGGGTCAGGGGTCATCACCCAGCCATCTTAGGTCAAAGACCCATGCCGCACACCTTGCACCGAGGGGGCAGGTTTGCTAAGGCAGCGCACCGAAACGAAATGCTTCGCTTTGGATCGTGCTTTGCCGTATCCGGGCAGCTTTCGAGGTTTCTTGCGGTCGTGGCGGAATTGGTAGACGCGCAGCGTTGAGGTCGCTGTGGGGTAACTCCCGTGGAAGTTCGAGTCTTCTCGACCGCACCATTTTTTCAGCTGGAAGTTCGAGTCTTCTCGACCGCACCATTTTTCAGCCGCTGGTTCAGCGGCTTTCTTGTTTTCCCTACATCAAAGCACAATGTGCCGGGGCTCTCCGGAAACGGGGTGCCGCTCCAGCTTATCTCGGACGAGCCGCTGTCGAATTCCCGGCCTGCCGCCGCTAGGCGTGCCCTGTGTCCCCCGCGATGATGCGGTCCACCAAGCCGCCCATGGTCGTGGCTGAAATCTGGGGGCGGCGATACAGCGGATTGTACGGCGCGCCGCTGCGGTCGAGATAGGCCGCCTTCATGCCCGCCATCATGGCGCCATGGGTGTCCCAGTCATGGGCCGCGATCAGGCGCAACTCTCCGATGGGCCGGCCGACGCGTGCGGCTGCGTATTCGTAGACCCTGGCGTCCGGTTTGAAGCTTTCCGTCTCCTCAACTGAAAGGACGAGGTCGAAGAGCGAGGCAAGGCCGGAATTGGCGATCTGTTTCGACACCAACTCCCGCGACGAATTCGAAAATGCGACCGTGCCATAGCTGCAGAACGCAACTGCTTAAGCGCAGGCTTCACGTCGGGGTGGGGGGCCAAGCTCGCGAAGCTGCCGAGGAGGTCGCTGCGTTCGGCGCCGGAGAGTGTGCAGCGGTGAAGCGAGGCAAGCCTGTCCAGCGTCAGTCCAGCCAGTTCGGCGAAGCCGGTCTTCACGCCCGTCAATGCGCAGACGGTGGACGCGTGCAGCAACGTTGCGAACCATGTGGAGGCGATGGCGGCGTCGCCAAGCATGGCTTCGAATTTCGGCTTGAGGGGCGAAAGGTCGAGAACCGTTTCGTTGATGTCGAATAGAATCGTGTCGCGCGTCACCCGCAGCCTCCGACCAGCAAAAGCGCATCATCTCCCGGCGATGTGTTTACACCAAGCGGCAAACGCGGACGTCAGGTCTTGAGGATGTCCGGTTCTGAGACGGGAGAGCCCGGTTCAGCCGCGCGGCGGTCGCCGGCGTTCGTTGAACCAGGGCCTGTAGTCGGTCGCCATGACGCGGCGCTGTGAGGCCGGCGCACGGCGTTTGCAGGTCTTCGCTTCTTCACTGCCTTCAAGCGCGCCCCAGCGCATCTCGGCGCAGTCGTTGATGTTGTAGGCCATCTCGAGGTCGTTGATGCGGAAGAGCAGATCGTCGAGCGAGAGAGTCCAATCGGAGCCGTCACTGCGCTTGTAGGAGAACTTGCGTTTGCTGAGTTCGGACGAGAGGTGTTCCTCAAGTTCCGCCTTGACCTCTTCCGGCGTCTTGCCCGGCGGCATGGCGTAGCGTTCGGGCCGTCTCGCTACGCGCTCCGGGTACTTTCGCACCACGTCCATGGCAATCAGGAGCCGCAAGTCGCGGGAGGGTGTCGCGAAGTTCTCCCAGGGGCCGGAAGTCTCGAAGATCGAGGGACCGGTGGGCATCTGCACGGTCCCGCGGTTGCCGGCCAGGAACTTGCGGCCGTTCTCGACTGAGGTGACGCGGGCATTTACCTGCTCTTCGAGCGCGGTCACCGCCGCCGTCATGGCTTTCACCGGATCGAGCGGTGCAGGTGACATCACATCGTCCATGCGGTCGTAGAAGGTTTCGACGTCGATGTTTGCTTGCTCGAGCGAGAAGTCGCCGTAATCCGGGTTCTCTTTGATTTCGGCATTCGTCAGCCGGCGCAGTGTGCCGTTGCTGGTCCGTTCAATCGGGCGAATCCGCTTGAAACCGGGACCTCCGAGAGCCGGGTCCTGAGCAAAGAGGAAGTTGCCGCGCCAGAAACGTTTGCGGGCGACCGTGCCGTCCGGCTGCCCGTCGACGGCGAGGAAGACGCCGGCGCTTTCCTCCGTCTGCGGAACGCGCTTCACCAGCATCAGTATGTGTCCGTAAGGGTCGGCGTAGATCGTGCCGGGGCGCAGCGCGTCGCGGCTTAGCGGCACCGGATAGAAGTCCGTGTTGTCGTCATCAGCCGCGGTTCGCCCGTTGCCGGAATGCACGCCGTCCGCGATCGACCGCACCAAATAGTGCTGGAAGCCTGGCACCAGTCCTTTCGGCCTTGGGGGAACGGTGTATCTCACCTTCGAGGCCGCCGCCGACCCGCCACCGAAGAGACCGTTGGAGCGGGAGCGCCGCCGTTCGTTCGCTGTGATGGCCACCGGCTGTTCGTTGGCGATGTTCCACCACTTTGTGCATCGGGGCGGATTTCCCCCATCGCCGCGCGTGCATTGCGCATAGCCGAAAGGCAGTCCCATCTTGAAGGCGAAGTAGGCGCGCAGAAAATAGGGTAGGTCGGCACAGTCCGGCCGGATTCGCGCGCTTGTCTGGTCTTCATTCAAACCGAGATGGTTGAACAGCATGTTCCGCTGCTCGTCGTGCAGAACCTCGCCCATGGCTTTCCACGACAAATCTTCGTCGACCGGCGCGTCGAAGAGCTTTTGGATCCAGGCTGAATAGAGGTTCTCGGTGGACCGATCCCAGGCGTCGCGTATTGGCCAGACATGCTTGCCGCCGCTTGCCCCGCGCGGCCGTCTGCTTTCGACCGTGATGGCCTGTGTCACGTCCCGGCAATCCGGCGCCGCGTCTTGCCGCGTGATCTTGGCTTGCCAGGCGCCGGCCTCAGGGGCGGCAACCTCAGCGACCCAAAAGTAAGGCGGGCCGCCTTGCATGTCCGACGATTGGGCGATGACCTTTCCCGACGGGCCGATGAGCGTAAGCTCGCCGGCAAGCGGCTTCTCGGACGCGACGATGACGCGCAGCGGTGCGCCTTTCCAGGGGGCGTTCGGCGATGACAGGATCGCGAGCCCGAATTCGCTGCAGGCAGGCGTGCTCTCCTCGGCGGTCGCCTGCTGATGCAGAAAAGCAACCAGGGACAAGGCGATCACACCAGTGGCGATCGCGGAGCGAATACTGGACTGGCGTACAGGCAGCATGAAACCCCCGTTACGACTCCCCAGCCGATGTCCAAAGGTACCGCGAAATCGCGCGTGGAAAAACCTCAAATGCACGTATTCCGCGCCTGAAAATCAAGGGGCGCTCAGTCCACTGAATGCGCGCCAATATCCCCGCCGCTTGGACTGAAATGCCAGCGGGTGTGAATTGCGGGGATACTGGAACCTGTCATCCGTCAGCGGCCCGCGCTTGCTACCCAGGTTGCGTCGAGGTCCTCGAAGCGCCGGCAGCCCAGCTGCTTCAGGGATCGGGTGATCTCATCACGGAAGATCTCGATCACCTGGTTGGCGCCGGCGGCGCCCAGCGCACCCATGCCGTAGTAGAAACTCCGGCCACTGAAGACGGCCTTTGCACCCAGCGCTTTAGCGCGCAATACGTCGAGCCCGGTCCTGGCGCCGCTGTCGACCATGACCGTGAGCTTGTCCGCGATGTCGTCTGGAAGGTGGCGCAGCGTATCGATCGTGGCGGGTGCGGCATCGAGCTGCCGGCCGCCATGGTTCGAGATGATGACCCCGTCGGCCCCACACTCGATGGCCTGGCGAAAATTCTCGTCCGCCTGGAGCCCTTTGACGATGAGAGGGCCGTCCCACAATTCGCGGATCTTGCGCAGCCGCTCCAGGGGCAGCCCGGGGATGGTCATGCTCGACACGAACTCCGACAGCGTGTTGCCCTTGTCGGTGCGGTAGCGCGTGATGTTGACGAAGTCCGGTGCACCGTGGGCAAGCGTGGCCAAAGCCCAGCTGGGGTGGGTGAGGGACTGCCATATCATGCGAGGGGTCAACGTAAAGGGCAGCTTGAGGCCGTTCTTCAGCTCCCGGTTTCGCTTGGCGCCGACAGGAATGTCCACCGTAACGACCAGCGCGTTGAAACCCGCGCGCTTCACCCGGCCGATCAAGTCTTCCATGACATCGAGCTTGCGCGGGTCCGTCGTGCTGAACGTGCTGAGGACATGGGGAATGCGTGCGGCTTGGGCGGCGCGGGCGAGCGCAAGTTCGGAGCCGGGCCACATCATGTTGCCAAGGCCGACCGGGGATACGCCAAAGCCCATGCTGTACTCGGTGCCGAACAGCGTGGCGCGCGTGTCCACCGTGCTGACGTCACGCAGATAGCGAGGCGTCAGGATGATGTCGCGAAAAGCCTGCCGGTTGCGCTGTTTCGCATCCTCCTCGTCAATCGCGTTGTCGACATAATCGAAAGCAAAGTTGGGCAGGCGCCGCTTCGCACGCAGCTTGAGATCGGCGATGGCGGGGTAGCGGCTGTCGTAGGTCATGGAAGACGGTCGGCTCGTTGGATCAAACGCCTGCGCATTCAGAATTTGGAGTCAGGCTGGAGACTATCGTTGTCGTGGAGATATCTGTTGAAGCCGCTCCGCGGCATGCGCTATCCGAATAGACGTGATCGTTTCCGGTTCGTGGAACGAGGCGCGATCTTCCCTGCCACGCAATATGGATGTCAAACATTATGACGGGCGACCCTCGGCAGTCTCCGGCAAAGGCCTCGATTGGGGAGTCGGTCAGCTGATCCACATCGCCCCCGTTCCCTTGCGGCTCCAATACGAATCGCTCCAAACGGAGCCCCGCCTTCACACTCAGTCGCCATTCTTGCCCGTGCCGGCTGGACTGGCCTAGGCTGCACGCCCGATGCTCGACCAACCGTTTTCGTTCTTCCAAAATTTCGGACACTATGAGCGCGTCCTGTCGGCGATGATGGTCACTTTTTCCATGCTGGGCATGGGGGCCACGCTGACGATACGCGACTTTGCCAACACGCTCACAGCTTGGCGCGGCCTTGCGGTGGGGTTGGGTGCGCAATTGCTCATCGTCCCGATCTGGGCCGGTCTGATCATGTTCGCCATCAGTCTCTTGCCGGAGGGTTTCGGCGGCATGACCGCTGCGGGCGCCATCGGCATTGCGACAGGGATCGCGTTGCTCGCGGCGATGCCGGGTGGCTCTCTATCGAACCTGCTCAACTTCATTGGAAACGGCAACGTCGCGCTCTCGGTCGCGCTGACGGCCATCACGACAGTCATCTGCCTCTTCGCGACGCCGATCGTTTTGGCCGCACTCGTGAACGTTCAAGTGCCCGGTGACTTCAGTATCGACAAATTGCAGATCATGCTGGACATCGGCTTGTATCTGATCGTGCCGTTGCTCGTCGGCATGGTCGTGCGCCGCTTGACCTATTCCAAGCAGCAGATCCTGTTCACGAAGGTGATGGTGCGTGCGAGCCTCGTCATGCTCGCGGTGATCATCATCGGGTCGCTGGGCGCGGGACGGCTGCAGTTCGGTCCCTACGGCTGGCTTGGCCCGGCCCTCGTCGCCCTGTTTGGGGTCGGGGCGCTCTTTTTCACGCGGATCTGTGCTTTCGCCTGTGGCCTCGCCGAGCGCGATGCCCTCGCCATCGTCATCGAGATTGTCGTGAAGAACAGCTTGCTGGCGCTCTTAGTCGTGACCTCGATGTTCCCCCAAGAAATGCTGTCGGGTGGGGAGGGCCAGAACATCGATGCATCAGGCGTCAACAATCAACACGCCAGTACGATCCTTGCGGCGCGCGATGGCTGTATCTTCGTCGTCCTGTTCTTCAGCGGGTTCGCATTGATCGCCGGCTCGCTGGCCTCACTCCGGGGGCGAAAGCGGCGGGGCCGGCAGATCGAGGCGCCATTCCCATAGGCCGCAACGCCAGTGGGACTCTCTCTATTATTGCCGGATGCCGGGTGATTCCATTTGGGCTAGGGTCGCGACGACCGTCTCGCTGGAGAAAGATCGAATGCCGGCTCGCGCATGTTTGGCTCTTGGATTTGTTCTGGCCTTGACCGGTCTGGCGCAACAGAGCGTGCGGGCAGAAGAGCGCCTGACGTGGTCGGTCGACAGCTACGAGAGCGATTTCCCCGAACACGGGGACAGCGTGATCCTGACCTACGGGGTCCCGGAAACGGATGCAGTCGCGTTCCAGGCGGTTTGCGGCGGCCCGGACGGTGCTTCGGCGCGCGCGGTGTTCTGGTACGACACTATCGATCTCGCCGAAGGTCAGGACGTACTTCTGTCGTTCTCGGTCGGCGACCTCAGCGAGGAAGTGCCTGCCAAGGTCTATGGCAAGGACGCAGAGGTTGGCGTATCCGGCCTTGAGGCGCCCTTCAGCCCCGAAGCGCCTATCTGGCAGGCCATGGCCAATAGCGACGCACTCACCTACGGAATCCCGGGCGGAGAGCAGCAGAAGCTTTTTCTGACCGGGGCCGCGGCTGCACTTCAAAAGTTCACGTCGGCTTGCAGCGCCGGGGCGTCGCGCCGCTCGGATGAAGCCGCGTCCGCACGGAGTGCAACGGGCGGGGATTCCAGTACAGGGGATCCCATACATGGCGATCCGATGGCACAGGAGGCTGGCTCGTCCATCGCCGCCGCGATAGCCGACATGGCATCGGCGCCGCCGCAAGGGTCCGTGAGCCCGAAGGCGGAGGCGGTGTCTTGCGACAAGTTCGGCACGATCAAA
>JARRPE010000159.1:0-4142 GCA_037383205.1 Methyloceanibacter sp. | reverse complement strand
AGCCACGCCTCGCGCGGGGATAGGATATCGACGATCACGTTGACCCGTTGTTCCTCCACGCCGAGAGTCGAGATCTTGGTGAAGCCGCCGGGCTCCACGAGCGCGTAGACGTCGAGATCGACATCGTGCAGCGCACGGACCTCCATCTCACCAACCGCATAGACCTTCGATAGGCCGCGCGCGGTGAAGACGGTCTCGGTCGTGCTATGGTCCGGCGAGGCTTTCAAGCGCTGCGAGTCCCTCCACCGTGCTTGCGTCTCCCTTGTTCGGTCATGTCGCTCCAATTGCGGGACAAAGCGCTATGGACTGCCTTGATTGCGCTCAAGGATTATCCGAGGTGACGCGGATAGCATACGCCAATGGCACAAGCTGATCCTCATTCACCGGGCGCGACGGTCACTGTTTGGGATCCCTTCGTACGGGTCTTCCATTGGACCGTGGTGCTCGCATTTGTCGTTGCCTATTTGGTCGAGGACCCGCACGTCGTCCATGTGTGGGCCGGCTATGTCATCGCCGCCATGCTGATTGCCCGCGTGATCTGGGGCCTTGTCGGCTCCAAGCATGCGCGTTTCTCGGACTTCCTGTACGCGCCATCCACCGCCGTCGCCTATGTGCGAAATCTGCTCCGAATGCACGGCAAGCGTTACCTCGGGCACAGCCCGGCCGGCGGCTACACGATAGTGGCGCTGATCGTGATGCTCGCCCTGACCGGCATCGCCGGCCTTATCATCTACGGTGGTGAGAAGAACGCTGGTCCGCTCGCCGGGATGGTTGCCAAGCAGACCGCCGAACAGTTCGAAGAAGTGCATGAGGTGCTCGCGAACATCACGATTGCGCTCATCCTGGTGCACATCTCGGCTGTGTTGTTCGCCAGTTTCGCGCATCGTGAGAATCTTGCGCGGTCGATGGTCACCGGTACGAAGCGCGCGGACTAGCGAATTGCGGCATCGCTCCTACCGACGCGTCTCCTGTGGCGGATCGTCAGTCTTCTTCGCCGAAGCCGTCTTCAACCAGGGTGACGAGCGCTTGGACGGCCGCCTTCGCGCATTCGCCGCTTGCCTCGATATGGATGAAGTCGCCTTGGCCTGCCGCGAGCATCATGAGCCCCATGATGGACGTGCCGCCAACGGTCTGCCCGTCCCGGCTGACCTGGACATTGGCCTTGTAGTCACCGGCGGTGCGCACGAATTGCGCCGAGGCGCGGGCGTGGAGCCCTTTCTTGTTCGGAATGAGGACGTTGGCCGCGTAAGCCCCGGTTGCAGGATCCGAGAGTTCGATACGGGCCTTTGTGCTGCTCATCTAGTGCGCCGCCAGGATCTGACTCGCAACGCTGATGTATTTGCGGCCGGCCTCCTGCGCCTGGGAGATCGCTTCCTCGAGGCCGCACTCGCCGCGCACGCTTGCCAGCTTCACGAGCATCGGAAGATTGACGCCGGCCACCACCTCCACATCGGACTTTTCCATCGCCGAAATGGCCAGGTTCGACGGCGAGCCGCCAAACATGTCCGTGAGTACGACAACGCCGTCGCCGGAATCGACTTTGGCGAGCGCCGCCAACATGTCCGTGCGCCGTGCGTCGAGGTCATCGTCCGGCCCGATGGAAATTGTTTCGACTTGCTCCTGGGGACCGACGACGTGTTCCAGCGCTGCCCGGAACTCGCAAGCCAGATTGCCGTGGGTCACGATGACGACGCCGATCATGTTACCTCTGGATTGATGCCGCCCCGCTTTGGGCCACTATCTTCATCGGGCGGATGGGGACCGCGTAATTCTGATCACGCAAGTCTGATCGCACAAGTCTGAACCGCGCCTTCCTAAACCTTATTGTTCGCCACGCGCAAGTGCGCCGTAGCGGTGACGATCGCCAGTTTGAGCTTCAAAGGCGCGGACGCCTCGAATGCCGCCAATTTGAGCACGGGAACCTCGCTGCCCGCCAGCACGGTTCTCTCCCAAGGGTCCGGCGGCATACGGGGAACATCCTGCGCGGCCACGAGATCGCACACGAGAACGAGCCGTGCCGCGCCGACATAGGGTACGTGCTGGATTCCGAGCCCCCGGACCTCGATCAGCCCTGCGAGATTTGCCGGCGGGCTCGCCATCAATCCTTCTTCGGCGGACGTCAAATGCACTTGATCGTCGGCGACGAGGCTCTTCTGGCCCGTTTCGCCGTCAGGGAGCGCCAGAAAGCGCAAGGCGAGATCCGACTTTCCTGTCCCGGATTTGCCCCGGATTAGGGCTGCATCCGTGCCGAGCGCGACGCACGTGCCATGAACAGTCTCCGAAGGGCCTTCACGGACAGTATCGCGCATCATCGTGTCTCTGGACCGCTATGCGGCGGAAAGGCGAATGACGAAGCGCGCCCCGCCGCTGCGCTTTGTATTCGCCGCGCCCGTTTCGGCGCCGGGCGCCGGGCGGTTCTCGGCGTAGAGCCGTCCGCCATGGGCCGCGATGATCTGGCGGGAGATGTTGAGGCCAAGCCCCGAATTCTGACCGAAGGTCTCGTGGGGCCGGTCCGTATAGAAGCGCTCGAAAATGCGCTCCAGATTCTCCGGCGGAATTCCAGGGCCCTCGTCTTCGATCAAGATTTCGATATTGGTCCCGCGCCGTCGCGCCGTGACGGTGACGCGGCCGCGTGGCGGCGAGAAGGAGATGGCGTTCTCGATCAAGTTCACCATCACCTGGTGCAGCCGGCTGTCGTGGCCGATGATGCGATAGGGATAGGTCCCCGGCGCGCGTTCGATCTCCAGCGACACCTCCGGCAGGTCGTCGAGATGGATATCGTTGTAGAGCGATACGGTTGCGCGCAGCAGCTCGTCCAAGTCGACCGGACCGGAGTCCTCGCGGGCGAGCTCCGCATCGAGGCGCGAGGCATCCGAGATATCGCTGATCAGGCGGTCCAGCCGCTTCACGTCGTGCTGGATGATGTCCATCAAACGCATGCGCGATTCCTGGTCGCGCACGACAGGCAGTGTTTCGGTCGCGCTCCGCAGGGAGGTCAGGGGATTCTTCAACTCGTGCGCCACGTCGGCCGCGAAGCTCTCGATCGCGTCGATCCGGTTATAGAGCGCGTCCGTCATGTCCCTGAGGGCGCCGGACAGATGTCCGATCTCGTCGGAGCGATCCGTGAAGTCGGGAATTTCGGCGCGCGCCTTCACGCTGTGCCGGACCCGCTCGGCCGCGATCGCCAGGCGCTGCATCGGACCGGCGATCGTGTTGGCAAGAATGAGAGACAGGACGATGGTCACGGCGGCGGCGAACAGCGCGACGCGAAAGATGCGCCACCGTTCCGCGGCGACAACCTTGTCGATGTCACCGCCACGGGTCGAGAACAGCAGCACGCCGAGCACGGAGCGCATGCGCTCGACAGGCACGGCGACGGAGACGACGATTTCGCCCTTCTCGTTCTTGCGGACGATGGGCACGGACGTGCCCGTGAGTGCCGCCTCGACTTCCGGATAGGCCTTGCCGTTCACCGTCCCGATTTCCGTGTAAAGCGGCAAGTCCACCGGCTGGAATTGATTGGCCACCACGTTCCAGAACGTCGTCAGCGCATCGGGCTCGCTAGTTTCCGGTGGCGGCAGGTCGTACCGAAGCACTTCGCCGCGCGAATAGAACGTATCGGAGTCGAGGATCAGCGCGCCGTCGCGATCGTAGATGCGGGCGCGGCTACCCGTCGGTTTCACCAACGGACGCAAGATCGGTGCGGCGCGCTCGGGATCGATCGTGAAGCCGAGCGCATTGGGCATCGCGTCGCTTTCAGAGAAGGCGGCATCGCCCATCTCGCGCTCGAGGATCGTCTCCGGATCGACATCGGACTGGCCGGCGTCCACGCCCGCGGAGGCGGCAATCGCCCGGGAGATGATCTCGCCTTGCGTCTGAAGGCTCTGGACCTCGGCGCCGATGAGAGCGGCGCGCAGGTCGTTAAGGTACAGAATGCCCGCCACGAGGATCGCAAGCCCGATGAGGTTCAGGACCACGATCCGGCGGGTGAGGCTTGAGAAGCCGTGGCGGAACGGCCGGTGCTGCGCGAGCCAGCGTGAGGTGCGGCGGAGCCAATGCATACCCCCACTGCCGACGCGCAAGGCACGGGCGCGCAAAGACCCCGAGTCCTGCTGCCAGGACCTTTCGGCCTCGGCGGTCAT
>JARRPE010000158.1:0-4887 GCA_037383205.1 Methyloceanibacter sp. | reverse complement strand
CGCCCGCGGCAAGGACAGCTTCGCGCAGCGCATAGAGCGGGCTCGTGCCGATGTCGCCGTAGCCGACGCCGATCGACCCGAAGGTAAGCGCCCAGAATGCACGGCTGGTCATAGAGGCATCAGCCGCCCCGTGGCCGTGTCCATTGCCGTTGGCAACGGCCGGTTCTGACGTTGCAGACTGCTGCATTCAGGATGAGACGAGCTGGAAAAAGGTTTTCAGATGATGGCCCGCCGGACCACCTCAGCACCGGCGTGGCTTCGCCCCCTCAAATCGAGGTAGCCCCACTAACCGGATGAGCCTTATGCGGATCGTACGGCGTTGTCTAGAATGCTTGTGGGAAAAGATTACGCCCGATGTCGTCATATTACCCAAACACGCAATTTATGGGAAGCAAATTGCCGCAATACAGTAGCTTATGGAAAGATTGATCCAAAAAAACTTGTCATTCATTCGCATTTCCCGTTGACCCTGTGACATTGAGGCCCTAGGGTGCGCGGCCTATTCCGGCGTTTTTGCCAATTCATTCTTGTGTTTCCGGGCAGTGGTTGGTTCAGCCGCTGAGGCCCGGTTTTGTCAGTGGAAAGAGAAATGTCTGCCAACGAAAACGGCGCAGCCACCATGACCGGCGCGCAGATTGTGCTTCAGGCGCTCGCCGACCAGGGCGTGGACCACATCTTCGGCTATCCGGGCGGTGCCGTTCTGCCCATCTATGACGAGCTGTTCCAGCAGGACCGGCTGCAGCACATCCTCGTCCGCCACGAGCAGGGCGCGGTTCACGCGGCGGAAGGCTACGCGCGCTCGACTGGCAAGGTTGGCGTCGTGCTGGTGACGTCGGGACCTGGCGCGACCAACGCCGTGACCGGTCTGACCGACGCGCTGATGGATTCCATTCCGCTCGTCTGCATCACGGGGCAGGTGCCTACCCACCTGATCGGCAACGACGCGTTTCAGGAATGCGACACGGTCGGCATCACGCGCCCCTGTACGAAGCACAATTATCTGGTGAAGGACGTCAACCAGCTCGCCGAGGTTCTGCACGAGGCGTTCTACGTTGCCCGTTCCGGCCGTCCGGGTCCCGTTGTCGTGGATATCCCCAAGGACATCCAGTTCATGTCGGGCACCTATAAAGGCGTCTCGAACTCGCAGCACAAGAGCTACGTCCCGCCGCAGCAAGGCGACCAGAAGGCGATCGACGCCGCGGTCGAACTCATGATCAACGCCAAGAAGCCGATCTTCTATACGGGCGGCGGCGTCATCAACGCGGGACCGGCGGCCAGCGAGAGCCTGCGCGAGCTCGTCCGCATGACCGGCTATCCGATCACCTCGACCCTGATGGGCCTTGGCAGCTATCCGGCCTCGGACAAGCAGTGGCTCGGCATGCTCGGCATGCACGGCACGTTCGAGGCCAACAACGCCATGCATGACTGCGACGTCATGATCTGCATCGGCGCGCGCTTCGACGACCGTATCACCGGCCGTCTGGACGCGTTCTCGCCGGGCTCGAAGAAAATCCACGTGGATGTCGATCCGTCCTCGATCAACAAGAATGTGCACGTCGACATTCCGATCGTCGGCGACTGCGCCTTCGTGATCGATCAGATGATTGCGGCCTGGAAGGCGCGCAACCCGTCGGTCGATAAGGAGGCGCACGCACGCTGGTGGGATCAGATCGAGACCTGGCGTAAGCGCAAATGTCTGCATTACCGCAACAAGAACAACGTGATCATGCCGCAATACGCGATCGAGCGGCTGTTCGCGCTGACGCGCGGTCATGACACCTACATCACCACGGAAGTGGGCCAGCACCAGATGTGGGCGGCGCAGTACTTCCATTTCGACGAGCCCAACCGCTGGATGACGTCCGGCGGGCTCGGCACGATGGGCTACGGCATTCCGGCCGCCGTCGGCGTGCAGATGGCCCATAAGGACTCGCTCGTCATCGATATCGCGGGCGAGGCGTCGGTGCTGATGACAATGCAGGAGATCTCGACGGCAGTTCAGTTCGACCTGCCGATCAAGATCTTCATTCTCAACAACGAGTATATGGGCATGGTCCGCCAGTGGCAGGAGCTGCTGCATGGCGGCCGCTATTCGCACTCCTACAGCGAGGCGCTGCCCGACTTCGTGAAGCTGGCCGAGGCGTATCAGGCGGTGGGCATTCGCGCCGAGAAGCCGGATGAGCTCGACGACGCGATCCTCGAGATGATCAAGACGCCGCGCCCGGTCATCTTCGACTGCGTCGTCGACAAGCATGCCAACTGCTTCCCGATGATTCCGAGTGGCGAGGCGCACAACAACATGCTGCTGGGCGACGATGTGACGGAGGAGGACATTGGGAATGCCATCTCCGAAGAAGGCAAGGTGATGGTCTGATGGGGCAGCCCGGTTCCGCCTATTCCCTCGAGAAGCCCGAACAAATTCTCGAGACACACACGATGAGCGTGCTCGTGGACAACGAGCCCGGCGTGCTCGCGCGCGTCATCGGCCTGTTCTCCGGCCGCGGTTACAACATCGAGTCGCTGACCGTGTCCGAGACCGAGCACGAGGCGCATCTGTCGCGTATCACCATCGTGACGACGGGCACGCCCATGGTCATCGAGCAGATCAAGAACCAGCTCGACAGGCTGGTGCCGGTGCACTCGGTCACGGACCTCACCGTTCGCGGTGAGACCATCGAACGGGAACTGGCCCTGGTGAAGGTCGCGGGCGTCGGCGAGAAGCGCGTGGAGGCGCTGCGGCTTGCCGAAACCTTCCGCGCGAAGGCTGTCGATGCCTCGCTCGAGCACTTCGTATTCGAGATCACGGGGCGCCAATCCAAGATTGAGCAGTTCGTCGCATTGATGCAGCCGCTTGGGCTAATTGAGGTGTGCCGCACCGGCGTCGCTGCCATCGCCCGCGGGTCGGAGCGGATGTAGCGCTCACGAGGCCATCTGCCACTTGTCTTTTTGCGGGTCTAACGGCAAAACCCGGACCAAATCATCTCATCCAATTTTCGCACTTAGAGAAATTAGGGAACCCAAAGGGGAAGAGGTATGCGTGTCTATTACGATCGGGATGCCGATCTCAATCTGATCAAGGGCAAGAAGGTCGCCATCATCGGCTACGGCAGCCAGGGCCACGCCCACGCCCTGAACATGAAGGATTCCGGCGTCGCCGAAGTGGCCATCGGCCTGCGCCCCGGCTCCAGCTCCGCCGCCAAGGCGGAAGGCGAGGGGCTGAAGGTGATGAGCGTCTCCGAGGCGGCCGGCTGGGCCGACGTGGTCATGATGCTGACCCCGGACGAGCTCCAGGCCGATATCTGGGAGAAGGAGCTCAAGCCCAACATGAAAGAGGGCTCCGCGCTCTTTTTCGCCCATGGCCTGAACATCCACTTCAATCTGATCGAGCCGCGCGCGGACATGGATGTCTGCATGGTAGCCCCCAAAGGGCCCGGACACACGGTGCGCGCCGAGTATAAGCGCGGCGCCGGCGTGCCGTGCCTTGTCGCGATTGCACAGGACGCCACGGGCAATGCCCACGATCTGTCGCTGTCCTATGCCTCCGCCATTGGCGGCGGCCGGGCGGGCATCATCGAGACAACCTTCCGCGAGGAATGCGAGACCGATCTATTCGGCGAGCAGGCCGTACTTTGCGGCGGTCTGGTCGAGCTCATGCGCAGCGGCTTCGAGACCCTGGTCGAGGCGGGCTACGCCCCGGAGATGGCCTATTTCGAGACTGTCCACGAGGTGAAGCTGATCGTCGACCTCATCTACGAAGGCGGTATCGCCAACATGAACTACTCGGTCTCGAACACCGCCGAGTACGGCGAGTATGTCTCCGGCCCGCGTGTCGTCACCGGCGACAGCAAGTCGGCCATGAAGGACGTTCTGACCGACATCCAGAACGGCACCTTCGTGAAGAACTGGATGCTCGAGAACAAGATCAACCAGCCGAGCTTCAAGGCCATGCGCGCCAAGTGCGATGGCCACGAGATGGAAGTGGTCGGCGAGAAGCTCCGGGCGATGATGCCGTGGATCGCCGAGAGCAAGATGGTCGACAAGCGGAGGCCGCAAGGCAGGGGGACCGCCATGTACACCGCACGTATCGCCAAGATCATCATGGTCGCTTGTCTCGGGGCCTTCTGTCTCCTGGTCGTGTTCGGCAACCTCACCGACTATGAGTCGAACTACCTGTTCGTGCGGCACGTCATGAGCATGGACACGACCTATCCCGGCAACAAGCTGATGTACCGGGCGGTCACGGAACCCGCGTATTGGCAAGCGGCCTACACGCTGATCATCTTCGGCGAAGCGGTTGCTGGCTTGCTCTTCCTCGCCGGCGCCATTCGTCTGTTGCAGGTGCGGCGCAAGCCGGGCGCCGTCTTCCATCGCGCGAAAGCCTTGACGGTCATGGGGGCGCTGGCTGCGTTTATCTTGTGGTTCTTCGGTTTCATGGTCGTTGCGGGAGAGTGGTTCGCCATGTGGCAATCGGCAACGTGGAACGGCCAGGAAGCCGCCTTCCGGTTCTACATGACGGCGCTTGCCGTCTTGATCTTCGTCATGTTGCCCGATCGGGACCTGAAGGCCGAACCGACGGCCAACGAGCCTGTCGAGCTCACCGGCGCGTCTGTCGAGGCCGCACCGTCCAAGAAGAAGACAGCGCTGGCAGGTAGGAAAACCCCTGCGAAGAAGCGTGCGCCGGCCAAGAAGCGGACGGAGACTAAACCCCGCGCGGCCAATTCCAGCGCGGCCAAAACAGGCACGGCCAAGAAAAGCACCGGTAAGACCAGCACCGCCAAGACCAGCGGGGCCGAGACAAGTGCCGCCAAGCGTCGGCTGGCCGCGGCGAACAGCAAGGTGCAGGAGGAGAACTGATCATGACCGGCAATGGACTGGACAGCAGCGAAT
>JARRPE010000157.1:0-13294 GCA_037383205.1 Methyloceanibacter sp. | reverse complement strand
GCGGCAGCCAGCGCGCGCTCCTGCCTGCGCCTCCGAGCGCCAACGTCATTTCGTACACGCAAGCACGTCCGTTTCAACGAAGTCAGAACGGTGGGGGACATCATGACACTTCGCAACCTTCTCGGCAGCGTCGCGATTGCGGCGTTGATGCTGGGATCGGGCATAGCCCACGCACAGACCGAGGGTGCCGGAGAGCCTGCTCCGTCCAATGGAGACGAGACTGCGGCACCGGCGGACGCTGGGACAGTGGAAGACTCCACCGCAGGTGCGGAAGAGGACTTTGGCGAAGAAGTCCCTGCCATTGAAGTGGTCCAGCCCAAGCCGGAGCCGGTAACGGAGCCGGAGCCCGTGCCGGAGACGAGACCCCGCCCCGTCGCACGTCGCACCCCGCCGCCCGCGTCACCGCCCGCCGCGGTACGCCGTGCGCCTGCAGCGCCCGTGGAGCAAACTTTCGACGACCGGATCGCGCCGATCGGAGCCGAGACGGACGGCAGCGTGATGACAGCCAGCACCGGCGTTCCCATCTCGCCGGTGCCTGGAGCTGACCTGCCGCTCGCAAAAGTGCCGGGGGCGGCCACGATCCTGACGGGTGGCGACTTCGCCCGCGAGGGGTATGTCGATACCTTCCAGGAAATCCTTCAGCAGCGCGTCCCCGGCGTCATCATCGGCGACGTCCAAGGCAACGAATTCCAGACCAATATCCAATACCGGGGTTTCGAGGTCTCGCCGGTGAATGGCGTTCCGCAAGGTCTGGCGGTTTACCAGAACGGCGTCCGCATCAACGAGTCCTTCGGCGACAATGTGAACTGGGACTTCCTGCCGGAGATCGCCATCGGCGATGTCGCCGTGGTGAGCGGCAACCCGGTATACGGCCTGAATGCTCTGGGTGGCGCCATCGTCGTCAATATGAAGAACGGCTTCACGTATCAGGGCGGCGAGGCGATCTTCTCTGCCGGCTCCTTCGGCCGCATGGAGGGCGACGTCCAGGCCGGTTTGAAGAGCGGGAACTGGGGCGTCTATTTCGGCGGTGAGCGCATCACCGACAACGGCTATCGCGATTTCTCGGAATCCGAAATCCGCCGCATGTATCTCGATCTCGGCTATCGCAACGACGTATTCGACGTGCATGCAAACCTCACGGGCGCGGACAACTTCGTGGGCGTCACGGCGTCAGTCCCAATACAGCTTCTGAACCTCGATCGCGCGCGGACATTCACCTCACCGCAAACGACCAAGAACGAGATGCTGATGCCGTCCTTGAATGCGACGGCGAAGCTGAACGAGACGACGGCCCTGACCGGTGTCGCGTATTACCGCTACTTCAAGCAGAGCCACGATGACGGCAATATCTCTGAGGCGGCGGAATGCGAGGGCGACGAGGCCATCGAGCGGTTCCTATGCATCGAGGACGAGCTGGCGCTCGACCAGACCGGCAATCCCATCGTGTTCGACGATTTGCGCATGCCTATCGGATCTATCGACCGCACCGGGCAGACGGCCGACAGCTGGGGCGGCTCGCTTCAGTTGGTGAACACCGACGATCTGTTCGGCCGCGAGAATCAGTTCCTGATCGGCGCGAGCTACGACAGGGGTGACGTCACCTACGGCGCGTCGAGCGAGTTGGGTTTCTTCAAGCCGCGTTTCGTCGTCAAGGGGAACGGGCTCGTTCTGTCGACTCCCACCGAAGTCGAGGCCAAGGAGCTCGGCACGGAGAACGAATATGTGGGCCTCTACTTCTCCGACACGTTCAACGTCACGGAGAAACTGGCACTCACCGCCGGCGGCCGCTGGAACTACGCCCAGATCGAGATCAAGGATCTGAGCGGCAATGCGCCTGAGTTGGATGGAACCAGCGAGTTCAGCCGCTTCAACCCGGCCATCGGCGCCACCTACCAGCTCAACGAGGATCTTTCGCTTTACGGCGGCTATTCGGAAGCCAACCGCGCTCCGGTGGCGTCCGAGCTGGCTTGCTCCGATCCGAACAACCCGTGTCTGATCGAGAGCTTCCTCGTCGCCGATCCGCCTCTGGACCAGGTCGTGTCGCACACCTGGGAGTTCGGTATCCGGGGCGAGCACAAGCGAGGCCGAGAGGCGCTGCAGTGGAGTGCTGGCCTGTTCAGGACCCTCAACACCGACGATATCATCACCGTGTACTCGCCGATCGCCGGCCGCGGCGTCTTCGAGAACGGCGGCGATACGCTGCGCCAGGGCATTGAGGCAAGCGTCGCCTACACGAACGAGCGCCTGTTCGCTTATGCGAACTATGCGTTCATCGACGCCACCTACGACAGCCCGTTGGAACTCGCAGCGCCGGACAATCTACGTGCGGGTGAATGCGTCGAGCGCGGCGGTGGCGGCGACGATGAGGATGGCGAAGAAGCCGAGGAAGAGGAGATCCGCTGCATCAACGTCCGTCCCGGCGACCGTATTCCGGGTATTCCGCAGCACCGGTTCAAGGCTGGCGTGGACTACTGGGTCACGCCGAAGTGGAAGTTCGGCGGCGACCTGCTCGCGGTCAGCAATCAGTACTTCTACCAGGACGACTCAAACCTGAACGAGCCTCTGGGCGGGTACTGGACCGTGAATCTCCACACCAGCTACGACATCACGCCCCGCGTCCAGATCTTTGGTCTCGTCAACAACGTCTTCGATGAGGAGTACGGCGTGTTCGGCACGTTCTTCAATCTGGAGGCCGGCAACTCGGCGGCTTCGGCCGATCCGCAACTGGGCGACGACTTTTTCTCTAACGGGCGCACGATCACGCCTGGGCCACCGACGGTCGCCTATGGCGGCGTGAAAGTGAAGTTCTGGTAGAAGCTTCCTACAAGCTGAAAACCATCGTCAGATCGTCCGATGCCCGCTCGATAATCTCGAGCGGGCATCGCGCATTCGAGAACAGTCTCCAAATCGGACAGTCGCGCCGCACGTCAAGCGCCGCCGTCAGGGCCGGACCATCACTTTCAGCGCCTCGCGGTCGTTCATGGCCCGGTAGCCGTCGGGCACACCGTCCAGGTCCACGGTCTTGTCGAAAACCCGGCCCGGCTCGATGCGGCCCTCCATGATGTCCGGCAACAGCTCTTCGATATAGGCGCGCACCGGCGCGGGGCCGCCGGCAACGCTGACGTTTTCGTTGAAGATCGGCTGAACGTCGGGAACCGTATCGTAATGCGGCAGGCCGACGCGGCCGATGCCGCCGCCGGGACGGACGATGGCCGTTGCCGTGCCGATGGCCTGACCGCTGCCCACACATTCGAGTACGGCGTGCACGCCGAAGCCGCCGGTGAGGCTGCGCACGCGTTCGTGCGCCTCCTCCCCCCGTTCGCTTACCACGTCATTGGCGCCGAACTCCTTGGCCAGCTTTATGCGATCCTCGTGGCGGCCCATGATGATGATCTGCTCGGCGCCGAGCCGCTTGGCGGCGATCACGGCGCAAAGGCCGACGGCCCCGTCACCGACCACGGCCACGCTGGCGCCGGGCGCTACGCGCGCTGTCAGCGCCGCATGATGGCCCGTGCCCATCACATCAGCGAGCGTGAGCAAGGACGGCATCAGCGCGTCGTCCTCGCCGACCGGCAGCGGGTAGAGCGTTCCGTCCGCATACGGAATACATAGCGCTTCGGCCTGCGCGCCGCCGATCTCCGTCCCCTGGCCGAAAAAGCCGCCATGGACGCAGGAGGTCTGCAAGCCATCGCCGCAAAAGGTGCAGGTGCCGTCGGAATAGGCGAACGGCATGACGACGACCTGGCCCGGCTTCACGGTGCGGACATCGCTGCCGACCTCTTCGACGACGCCGATGGCTTCGTGGCCCATTTGCTGGCCGCTCACATTCGGTCCGTCGTTATAGGGCCATAGGTCGCTGCCGCAGATACAGGCGCGGGCGACGCGAATGACCGCGTCGGTGGGATTGCGGAGCCCAGCGTCGGGGACGTCCGCGATCTGCACGTCGTGTGCCTTGTACATGACGGTTGCGCGCATGGGTCATCAGCCTTTGTTTAGGAATCGCCGGGCCGCGGCCCGTAGCCGGGCTCCTTCGTCAGCGTGTCCCATTTGTTCAGGATGTCGGGCTCGAAAACCTGCTCCGTCCAATCGTCCGAGGCGACCTCCTCGAAAGCGACTGAGACGGATTGCGGCCCGCTGCCGAATATGCCCGTCACCTCGCGCACGATCGCGTCGGTGAGAAGCGCCTTCTGCTCGGCGCTCTTGCCGGGATAAAGCTTCACGACGATATGGGGCATCTATTCGCTCCCTCCCAAATAGTCCGTGTCCGCGACCTGCTCCATCCAGGTGACGGTCTCGCCGTCGAGCGCCTCCTGGATCGCGATATGGGTCATGGCCGTTGTCGCCGTCGCGCCATGCCAGTGCTTCTCGCCCGGCGGAAACCAGATCACGTCGCCGGGGCCGATGTCGAGACGCGGCCCGCCGTCCGTCTGCACCCAGCCCATCCCGTCGGTCACGATCAAAGTCTGCCCGAGCGGATGGGTATGCCAGGCGGTGCGCGCGCCAGGCGCGAACGTCACCACCGCACCGGACACCCGGGCCGGTCTCTCCCGCTGAAAGGCCGAACCGATCCGCACCGCGCCGGTGAACCAATCGGCCGGACCCTCGACAGAGGGCTGCGTACCGTTGCGAACGATGTCCATGGTCTTCAATCCTTCCTGCGCGGCTGGGGGGCACCCTCATCGCGAGTCGCTCAGTCTTTCCCTATTATGTGTTCCCGCGTGCTTCAATGCGCGCAGCGGTGACGTTAGCCGCTACTTGAACGCGCGTGGCGCGTGACGGAAGCGTCAGGCGCGAAAAGGCATGACCCAGGACAACCGCGTCGCGGCTAACGGACCAGCCCACTCCTTTTCCGAGATTATCTTGGGTCTCTACTCCGCCCGCCCGCGCTGCAACGTGTGGGTCGCCGGGTGATACGCGCGGCTTGCAGCGGCACGACACTCCAAAGCATCGCCGGTCGTTGGACCGGGGATGCCGCTCGTTGTATCGCTGTAGAGTTCCCTCAATACTCTGCGACCCGGATGGAACGACAATCGAGGGACCTCTTTGACGTGACCGGATTTGGAACCCTGGGCGCGACGCTCATCCTTGCTTGCGTCGGCTATTACTTGCCGCATGGTGCGGAAGAAAAGGTCTTTGCGGAGCTGACGGCCGCCGTACACCACAACTTCGATCGTGGCCGGGACGATATCCTTTTTTCGCCAATGCGCGGAATTGAGGAGGACGCGGCGCGAGAGGGGGACGGCCTCGCGCCGCCGCTGCCGGAAGCGTACATCACGACCCGGGGCAAGACGTGGCAGATCCGAAGCGTCGGCAGCGACCGCGAAATCGGATTTCTCGAGGACCGCTCCGTGCCCGACAGACTGCCGCCGGAGTACACGCGCTTTATCAAACTGCGGGGTGCGTACGGGCTTTTCCAGGGCTCGTGCAAGGAAGTTCAAAACAGCGAGTGATTCCCAAGCGCACCCTTTGGGACTCTGTTCGGTTCGCTTGGGACGAGAAAAGGCAGCGAGCAAGCCTGACGCATGGCTGAGGGTACCTGCTATGGTTGTCAGTGCTGCAAACGAGCTCATGGAGGGTCGAATGAAACTCGCGCTACTGAGTTCAACAATCTTACTCCTCGTCTCCACCAGCCTGAGTGCGGAGCCACTGGAGGCCGGCGATCCCCAAGAGGGATTTGTTTACGCCAAAGAGGTTTGCGCCAATTGTCATGCGATACTCCCCAACCAGAGCTCTCCAGTTCGGGAAGCTCCTACTTTCGACGAGATCGCCGATCGGTCGGGCGGGTCAGCAAAGACAGTCATTGAGCGGATCAAGGCCGAGCATCCGATGATGCCAAACATCCCGATGAAGCCTGACGAGCTCAATGACCTGGCGGCCTACATTGTGGGTTCGGAGGGTGCAGCGCCGCCCAACGCTCCTTAGCGTCAAACCGTCCGGGATCAACCGCCTGCGGCTGGTCAGGGCGCGCCCTCGTGTGACATGCTCGGCGGCCGGGGTCGCCGCCTCCATTGCCGAATGTGAGCGGGTGCGGCCCACCGCAACCGCAACACGCGCTTTTTGGAAGGGGCGCCCGCCGTCATGAAGGCCGCTGTCCCATATAGGATGCCCGGCGCCGCGCGGATCCCCTTCGCGATCCTTGCGGCTGGTTTTTGTTTCTGGCTCGAGGGATCGCCGGTCCGCGCTCAGGAGGTGTATGAGGGTGCGTCCGCCCCGGTCGAAGACAGGGGCACGGGCCCCGTGCCGGACAGCGCGGTCGAATCTCAAATCCAAATCGACGATCCCCTCGCCGGCAATCCGAACGCGGGCGATCCGGAGATCGACGATCCCTATGACGTCGTCGACGAGGGTTGGGAGCCGCTCAAAATAGGCCCGGTGCGCATCGGCGGCGCGTTCCGCGTGAACTACGTCTACAAGGATTGGGACGACGCCTACGATTGGCCGGGGGAACTCGCCTTCGACACCGCGCGGATCAATCTCGATCTCGATACGGAAGCGAGCCCGTTCATCGGCTCGTTCGAATACCGCTACTACCAGGACAAGTTCGCGGACGGCCACGACTATTCGATGATCCATCATGCCTGGATCGGTCGGAAGTTCGGCGAGCGGCGCGAGGTGCAGGCTGGCGTGACCAAAGTCCCGTTCGGCATCCTGCCTTACGCCTCGCACAATTGGTTCTTTCAGCTGCCCTACTATCTCGGCCTGGAAGACGATTACGATCTCGGCGTGAAGTACATCGCCGACGATTCGCCGTGGAATATCCAGCTCGCCTATTTCCCGAAGGACGAGGGCAACTATTTCGGCGATAGCGGCGACAGTGCGCGGTACTCTTACGATCTCGTGCGCGAAGGCACGAACGGCAATGCCGAGCGCAACCAGTTCAACGGACGGCTGGCCTACACGATCGACCACCGGGAGGGCTATGCCACGGAGGTCGGCGTGTCGTTGATGGTGGGCGAAGTCGACAACAGCAACCCTCTTGGTGGCGACGGCAGCCGCTATGCGGTCGCAGGCCATCTCGTCGGCAATTACGACCGCTGGAACGTGATGCTCCAAGCGCTGCACTACGACTATGACGTGAACAACGATCCCAATCGCGACGCAAGCCCCGACGGAAGCTTCGTCGTCTTCGGCGCGTACGATGCGGCCTATTACGTGGCCTCGGTGGCGTCCGTGTACACCGCGGGGATCGCGTATACGCTTCCGGTCGACTGGCAGCGCGTGAAGTCGCTCACGTTCTACAACGACTTCAGCCTGATGGCGAAGCAGGAGAGCGGTTTCAAAGACAGCCTGCAGAACGTGGTGGGCTGCGCCGTGGATGCCGATCCGCTCTACGTCTATATCGACCTCGCCATGGGAAAGAATCAGCCCTGGCTCGGCGGCGACTGGACCACCGGGCTTGCCGATGGCGGGCTGGAGAACGATTGGCACGCCCGCTTCAACATCAATGTCGGACTCTATTTCTGAGGCTCTTGCCCGGCACTCTGGCTGGAGACAGGGTGGTCGAATGCGCCTTCACCCTGTGGGCAAGAGTCCACGAAGCAGGTACTCTCAAAGTGATTCGTCCTTGCGGCTGGCGTCCGCCAGCCCGGTTTCGCGTTCGAGATGCGGCACGTTTCAGACGCGTTGGGTTTCAGTACCGCAAGGGCACCATGTGGCCTACAAGGCTGTCCCGCGTTCTTGCGTATTCCGGTCCTGCGTGGCTGCTCTTCATCGACGGCGCCGGCGCGGCGGAGGTTGGCCTGCTCGACCCGCAGACCCTGCTGAAGCTCGGCATCGATCTCGGCATTATCGCTTTTTCGGTCGGCATGGTCATTGCCTGCCTCCGCGCGATCAAGCGCGCCCGCCGGCGCGAGGCGACAGCCGCCGCAGAGGCCGAACGGCTGGCCTTGAGTGAAAACACCCTCGAGACCGTGCTCGCCGCCGAACCGCAGGCGCTGCTGACGCTCGGCGAGACGGCGAAGCCCGAGTTGCTGGTCTCGACTCTGCCCGGCAGCTTCGGCGTGCCGCGCGATGCATCGCGGCTCCTGGCTTTCGAGCAATGGCTGGATGGCGATGCGGCCACCGAACTCGAAAGCGCGATGAAAGAGCTCGCTCAGCACGGCGAGCCGTTCAATCTGATGCTGCGCACCATGCGGGGACGCTATGTCGAAGCAGACGGACGGACCGCCGGGCATACGCTTGTTCTGAAGGTCCGCGATATCGCCGGGCAGCGGCTGGAGCTCGCCGAGCTGTCGGCGAAGCACAAGGAGCTTGAGAAGCAAGTCGTGGCGCTACGGACTCTGCTGGACGAAGCCAAGCAGAACGAGCGCGACAACGCCGAGGCGCGGGCGCTGCTCGATACGCATTTCCGGAGCTTCGATCGCCTGGCGACGGCCTTCGCCGTGTTCGACTCCACGCAGCGGCTCGCCCACTACAACCAGGCTTATGTCGAGTTATGGCAGCTCGATACAGAATGGCTTGAAACGCGGCCGCGCGACGGAGAGATCCTCGATCGCCTGCGCCAAGCGCGCCGGCTTGAAGAGCGCGCCGAATACCGCGCGTGGAAGCTGGACTGGCTTTCGGCTTATGGCAGCGGCAAGCAGATCGAGGACCGCTGGCATCTGCCGGACGGCCGCATGCTGCACGTCATCGCGGACGCGAACAGCGACGGCGGCGTGACGTATCTGTACGAGAACGTCACCGAGCACATCGCCCTGGAGAGCCGCTACAACGCTTTGACCCAAGTACAGCGCGAGACGCTCGATACGCTGCGCGAAGGCGTCGCCGTGTTCGGGTCAGACGGGCGCTTGCGTCTCTACAACAGCGCCTTCGCCGCCATCTGGTGTTTGACGCCGAAGCTCCTCGACGCGGAACCGCACGTGGATGAGGTCACGGCCTGGTGCAGCCTGCTGTACAACGAACCGGACGCGTGGGAACGGACCCGGTCGATCGTAACCTCGATCGTCGCCGAGCGGCGCCCCTTCGACAGCCAGTTCGACCGCCCCGACGGCACGGTGCTGTCGTTCGCCGCACTGCCCCTGCCCGATGGCGGCACGCTGCTGACTTACTCGGACATCACCGATTCCAAGCGTGCCGAACGCGCGCTGATCGAGAAGAACGAAGCGCTCGAAACGACGGACCGCCTCAAGAGCGACTTCGTCTCGCACGTGTCTTACGAACTGCGGACACCGCTCAACAGCATGCTTGGGTTCGCGCAGATGCTCGCCGAGCCCGCCTTCGGCCCCTTGACCGAGAAACAGCGCGAATATGTCGATGACATTCTCGCATCAGGCACCACACTCCGCGCGATTGTCGACGATATCTTGGATCTCGCCACGATCGACGCCGGGTCGCTGCAGCTGCAGCTCGCCCCGGTGCGCGTCTCGGCCATCATCGAGGCGGCGAAGCACGGGGTCGAAGAACGCTTGAAGCAAAACGACGTCCAGCTGGAAGTCGAAATCGAGGAGGGGGTCGACGAGGTTGTCGCGGATGCTAGCCGTGTTATCCAGATCCTCTATAATCTGCTCTCGAACGCCATCGGCTTCTCGGAGCCGAACTCCGTGGCGCGGCTGACCTGCCGTCGCGACGGGCCGATGCTGGCCTTCTCCGTGGAGGACGAAGGTCCCGGAATACCAGAGGACTTCCAAGACACCGTGTTCGATCGTTTCGAAAGCCGGACTCAAGGCTCCCGCCACCGTGGCGCGGGGCTCGGCTTGTCCATCGTCAAGAGCCTGGCCGAACTCCACGGCGGCACGGTTTCGCTCGAAAGCGCGCCTGATCGCGGGACCCGGTTCACGGTACTGCTCCCGCTGACGCAGGATTTGGAAACGCCCGAAATCGAAGCGGGCCCCATGCGGGCCACGCACGCCGGATGACTGAAGTCTGGCGGCTGGACGGTGTCGATCTGGACCGTCTCGACCGCCTCGCGAGCCGGATCGCACTGACCCTCAAGATTGGCGACGTGGTGACATTGTCGGGCCCTCTCGGCGCGGGAAAGACGACGTTGGCGCGCACGCTTGTCCGCCATTTCGACCGGGGCAGCGAGGTGCCAAGCCCGACCTTCGCGTTGATCCAGCGCTACGAGACCCCGCGCTTGGCCTTGAGCCATTGCGACTTCTATCGGCTCGACGACGGCGAGGTTGAGGAACTGGGTCTCGACGATGCACTCGCCGATGGCGCCTTGTTGATCGAGTGGCCGGAGCGGGCTGAAGGCTGGCTGCCGCAAGACCGGCTCGACATTGTGTTCGACGAGACAGGCGTGCCCGAGACCCGCACACTGGTGCTGACCGGCCACGGCAACTGGGCTGCAAGACTGCACCGTCTCCAGGCAATGGCGCGTTTTCTGGAAGAAACGGCTTTCGCCGATGCCGATGCACTCTACCTGCAAGGGGACGCGTCGGCGCGCGGCTATGCGCGGCTCGTGCTGCCTGATCGGCAAGCGGTTCTGATGAATTCGCCACGGCAGCCGGACGGACCGCCGATCCGCGACGGCAAGCCCTACAGCGCGCTCGTGCACCTAGCCGAGGACGTAAAACCCTTTGTCGCCGTCGCCGAGGCCCTGCGGGCACGCGGCTTCTCGGCGCCGGAGATCCAAGCCTTCAACCTCGATACGGGATTCATCGTGCTCGAGGATTTTGGCGATGCGGTCTTCAAGACCGCCCTGGAACGTGGGGTGAGTCAGGCCGAGCTATGGGGCAAGGCCGTCGACGTCCTGCTGGCGCTCAGCGCGGCGCCGCCCGAACAGGCCCTTCCCGTGCCCGGCAGCACTCCCTACGTACTGCCTCTTTTCGACGCCGAGGCGATGCTGATCGAGGCCTCCCTCATCGTCGAATGGCTTTGGCCCGCGGTCCATGGGCGTGACCTCCCAGGCGACGTGCAGGCCGAGTTCGAAGCCCTCTGGCGGCCGCATCTCGCGGTGGCCGCGCAGGCCGATCCCGGCTGGGTGCTGCGGGACTACCATTCACCCAATTTGCTGTATTTGCCGGACCGCACCGGCGTCCGGGATGTCGGCCTTCTGGACTTCCAGGATGCACTTCGGGGGCCCCTCGCCTACGACCTCGTCTCGCTGCTTCAGGACGCCAGGCTGGACCTGCCCGAGGCGCTTGAACGGGCTGAACTCGACCGGTACTGTGCCGCCCGAACCACGCGGGGTGGGACTTTTTCAAGCGATGATTTTCGAACGCTCTACGCCACGCTGGGCGCTCAACGGAATTCGAAGATTCTCGGAATCTTCGCCCGTTTGGCGAAACGCGACGGAAAACGCGCCTACCTTGCCAATATGCCGCGGGTGGCGCGGTACCTGGAGCGGGATCTCGCCCATCCCGCACTCGCTGATTTGCGCGACTTCTACGCGCGGGCCTTCCCGGCCGCGGAAGACCTGCCGCCGAAGTCGCTCTAGAAGGAACTCAGGATGACGTCTGTTCGCAGCGCGATGGTCCTCGCCGCCGGGTTCGGCGCGCGCATGCGCCCCCTCACGGACAAGGTGCCGAAGCCTCTCGTTCCGCTGCTCGACCGGACGCTAATCGATCATGTCCTCGACCGGCTCGATGCGGCGGGCGTCGAGACGGCCGTGGTCAACGTGCACTATCTGCCCGACCAGATCGAAGCGCACATGGCGGCGCGCGCGGACCGGGGGCCGAAGACCATCATTTCGGACGAGCGCGACCTGCTGCTCGACACGGGCGGCGGCGCGCTCACATGAAGCGCCATTGGAACCCGGCGCTGATGGATTGCCTGTTGCTCCTGGCCCCGTTGTCGACCAGCATCGGCTATAGCGGCCGAGGCGATTTCGACATGGAGCCGGACGGGCGGCTCTCCCGGCGCGGCGAACGGCAGGTCGTGCCGTTTGCCTTCGCCGGCGTATCGCTCTGCACGGCGGCGTTGTTCGAAGATGCGCCGGAAGGTCCCTTTTCGCTCAACGTGCTCTGGGACCGCGCCCTTGCAAACGAGCGGCTCTTCGGCGTGCGCCTGGACGGCCGCTGGATGCATGTCGGCACGCCCGAGGCGCTCGAAGAGGCCGAGGCTTCTTTCGAGCACGAAGGCGCATGAGAAAGACGCGTGTCTGAGCCCCCTATCTGCCGACGCGGCGCGCGGCACGCACCTTGCGGGAAGCGTTCCTCGCAGAGTCCGGCGGGCAAGCCCTGCTGCTGCCGAGAATTCTCGCGCTCGGCCACGCGGACGAAGACGAGGCGCTCATCCTCGATGCGGAGCGCTTCTCGGAGGCCGACGCGAAGCTGGGTATTCCGGCGATTGAGCCGGCCGCACGCCTGATCGCGCTAACCCGAATGATCCTGGCGTGGTCGCGCGGGCTGACGGCGGGACCGTCCGGCGCCGGGGTGCCGATGCCCGTGACCGCGGCACAGGCCGCGAGCCTGGCCGGGGACCTTGCGACGCTGATGGACAGCGCGGAATCCGAAGAGGTCGACCTCGCCGCGCTCGAAAATCTCGTCCCGGAGGAACTTGCCGCCCATTGGGCCGAGACGGTGGAGTTTCTAACCATCGTCACCGAGCAGTGGCCCGCCTACCTTAACGAGATCGGCCTTGTCTCGCCGGTCGGGCGGCGCAACCTGCTCATGGCCCAGGAGACGGAGCGGCTCGCGTCCGGGTCGCCCTACCCCGTGATCGCGGCTGGTTCGACCGGGACCGTGCCAGCCACCGCGCGCCTACTGCGAACCATTGCGCATCTTGAGAACGGGGCCGTCGTCCTGCCCGGGCTCGATCTAATGCTCGACGCCGAGAGCTGGGAGACGGTCCACCGCCACCCGGAGCATCCGCAGGCGGGCATGGCAGAGCTCTTGAAAAAGCTGGGCGCCTCGCGCGATGAGGTGGCGCTCGTGCCGGGAAGCGATCCCGGGCCGGCCGCTCGGGCGCGTTTGCGCCTCGCGAGCGAGACGCTGCGCCCCGCCGAAACGACAGAGCGCTGGCCTGAGGCCTTCGAAAACATAACGAGCGGAAGCGGTGCCGATCTCGCGGCGGCCCTCAAGGACTTAAGCCTCGTCGCGGCCCCCACCGCGCACGACGAGGCCGAAGTTATTGCGCTTATCCTGCGGGAGTGCATTGAGGAGCCCGGCAAGACGGCGGCGCTGGTCACGCCGGATCGGGAGCTGGCGCGGCGTGTCGCGGCGCGGCTGCGGGACTATGGTCTCGCCATCGACGACTCTGCCGGCACGCCCGTCCGTCGCACCTTGCCGGGCGCGTTTCTCGACCTGGTGCTCACGGCCGTCGAGAGCGATTTCGCGCCGCCCGACCTGATGGCGCTTCTGAAGCATCCGTTGACGCGCCTTTCGCATCCCGCAGGTGAGATCCGCCGCCTGGG
>JARRPE010000156.1:0-4192 GCA_037383205.1 Methyloceanibacter sp. | reverse complement strand
CGGGTACAGGAGTGCAGGAGCCAGACATACCAAACGATGGTGCTTAGCAGTCTCTAAACCACCCCTGCGATAGCACACATACTGATCTCAGACGCTGTTTTTCGGGGAATCGAGCCGATGAGTGTGCTTGTCAGAGGGGGTGCCGGATACATCGGTAGCCACATGGTCCTGGAGCTGTTGAGCGCCGGCGAGGACGTCGTTATTCTCGACAATCTATCGACCGGTTTCCGCTCGGCCGTGCCGGATGCAGCGCAATTCGTGGAAGGTAACGTTGGGGACATGGCGCTCGTTGCGCAGTTGCTGCGCGACCATTCAATCGACGCCTTTCTGCATTTTGCCGGGTCGATCGTGGTGCCGGACTCGGTCATCGATCCGCTGGGCTATTACGGTAACAACACCTGCAACTCGCGGAACCTCTTGGCTTGCGCTGTCGAGGCCAGCGTTCCGTATTTCATTTTCTCTTCCACGGCCGCCGTCTACGGGGAGCCGGACGAAACGCCAATTGGTGAAGGCGCGCAGCTTCGGCCCATTTCACCTTATGGCAGCATGGCAGCTCGAAGCTGATGACGGAGACCATGCTCGCCGATACGGCGCGGGCGCACCCGCTGCGCTATGTGGCGTTGCGGTATTTCAACGTCGCCGGGGCGGACCCTCAAGACAGGACCGGACAGTCCACGCCACGTGCCACGCATCTGATCAAGGTTGCGTCCGAGGCGGCTGTCGGGCTCCGGCCCGGCCTCGACGTATACGGCACGGATTATCCGACGCCGGATGGAACATGCGTGCGCGACTACATTCATGTCACCGATTTGGTTCGGGCCCATCTCGACGCGCTGCGCTGCTTGCGGGCCGGCGGCGAGAGTAGGGTCCTGAACTGCGGGTACGGCAAGGGTTTCTCGGTCCTGGAAGTGGTGGACGCGGTGAAACGGGTCTCGGGCGCCGACTTCCCGGTCCAAACGGTGGATCGCCGCGCCGGTGATCCGCCTGCGCTGGTTGCGGGTGTCGACCGCATTCATCAAGTGCTCGGCTGGGAGCCGCAGTTGAATGACCTCGATACGATCGTTGGTCATGCCTTAGCCTGGGAGCGGCATCTCAAGTCGAAGCGGAATCCCGCCTAGGGTATGGTCCGCACTTCCGGCGCCGAACTCGCCTTTTCAAGGTCATAGAGCCTCGCCACAATTCCAATAGGGATTCGTTTGGAGGCTCGAAGCATAGCTGAAGGATCGCGCATGGCGGCCGCATGGCTCACACGAACGCGTCTGGCGTTCGCATCGTTATTCACACTTGTGCTGCTCGCGTTGCCGGGAACAGGCGCCGCGGACCCGGCGTCCGACTACAGGCGCGCCGTTGAAGCGCGTTTCGAGCAGTGGCTCGAAAGCCTGTGGCCAGAGGCCGAAGCCGCCGGCATTTCACGCGCGACCTTCGACAAGCAGCTGAAAGGGCTCAAGCTCGATTGGTCGCTGCCGCAGCTCACGCCGCCCGATCCGGCCTATCCGGGCGGTCCAGCCTTGCCGGACTCCATGAAACCGAAGCCCAAGCCGCAAGCCGAGTTCGGCGTGCCCCAGAACTATTTCAAAGCGCGCAGCTTGAATGCTCTCGCCAATAGTGGCCGGGCCAAGTACCGGCAATTGGCAGCGACTCTGAAGACCATAGAGCAGCAGTATGGCGTTCCGGCGAGCATCGTGCTCGCGATTTGGGGACGCGAGACCGGTTACGGCGGCGCGGCGCTGCCGCACGATGCGATCACGGCGATCGCCACGCAGGCGTTCATGGGGCGGCGTGCAGACGAGTTCCGTCCGCAATTGATCGGCGCGCTCCAGATCATCGAACGCGGTCATGCGACCCGGCAGATGATGAAGAGCTCTTGGGCCGGCGCGATGGGGCACGTTCAGTTTCTGCCGGGCGATTTCGAGGAGTATGCCGTCGACTTCGACGGCGACGGTAAGCGGGACATTTGGCACTCGATCCCGGACGCCTTGGCAAGCGCCGGCAATTCGCTCCGGAGCCAAGGTTGGGACGGGAGGCAGCCCTGGGCCTATGAGGTCACGCTGCCCAAGAATTTCGATTGTACGCTGCAGGGACCGGATCAATCGCTGCCGATCAAGGAATGGATCGATCTCGGCGTCCGGCGGGTCAATGGCCGCGCCTTCCCGGAGGACCGGCTGGGAGACTGGACCTTCCTCGTGCTTCCCGCCGGGATGAAGGGTCCGGCTTTCCTCGCCACGACCAATTTCTCGGTCCTGAAGCTCTACAACAACTCCGACGTCTACGCGATTTTCGTCGGCCACGTGGCGGACATGATCGCCTACAACACCCCCGTCCAGTTTGTCGGCGAATGGCAGCCGGTGGAGCGGTTCACCCGCGATCGCATCCTGGCGTTCCAGGAAGTGCTTGTTTCCCAGGGGCATGATGTCGGGAAGGTCGACGGGCTGGTCGGTTTCAAGACACGGCAGACGATCGGCAAGGAGGAGAAGGCGCGGGGGCTGCCCCTGACCTGCTATCCGAGCCACGCCTTGATTAACCAAGTGCTAAAGTAGGGTCTGTCATTCTAGGCAAATGCGTAACGGCGGGTTTGCCACGGTTTTGCCCGCCCCATTTGTTATTTTCCCAGGATGCGATCCATGAACTGTCCCAAGTTATTGATATCGAACGCCTTTTTGGCCGGTCTGGCCTGCGTCTCCGTCGCGGCCTTTCCGAGTTTGGCATATGCGGACAAGTTTCAGAGCTGCGTGAAGAGCTTCTGGCCCGCCGCCAAGCGCGCCGGCGTCAGCTGGGAGACCTTCGAGCGGGCGACGGCCGGCATCTCGCACGACCAAGAGGTGATCGAATCCGCCAAATATCAGCCTGAATACAAGAAGCCGATGGGTGAATACGTGGATCGAGCGATCTCGCCCAAGCGCCTTTCGATGGGGCAGCAGAAGCTCATCGAGTATGGGCCGCTTCTCGATCAGGTCGAGGCCAAGTACGGCGTCGACAAGCACATCGTTCTGGCGATTTGGGGCGTGGAGTCGAACTACGGCACCAATAAGGGCGACAAGCAGGTCATCCAGTCGCTCATGACCCTGGCGTGTTCGGGCGTGAAGTCGAAATTCGCCCGTGGGCAGATCGTCTCGGCACTGAAGATCCTGCAGCATGGCGATACCGATCCGGCGCATTTCAACGGATCTTGGGCCGGCGCCATGGGGCACACCCAATTCATCCCCACGACCTATTCGGCCTACGCGGTCGACTTCGATGGCGACGGGCGCCGCGATATCTGGGATACAATTCCCGACGCGCTCGGCTCGACGGCCGCCTATCTCAGGAAGTCGAACTGGATTCCGGGGCAGACCTGGGGCTATGAGGTCAAGCTGCCCAAGAGCTACACCGCCAAGAGCTACAAGCGCGGGACCATGCGCACGCTTGCGAGCTGGGAGAAGGCGGGGATCACGCGCGCAAACGGCAAGCCGGTCCCGCGTCCCGGCGACAAGGCGCAACTCTTGTCCCCCGACGGGCGCAACGGGCCGTCCTTCCTGGTCCTGAATAACTTCCGCTCGCTCCTGCGCTACAACAACGCCGATTCCTACGCACTCGCCGTGGGGCATCTCGCGGACCGGCTTGCAGGCTACGGGCCCTTCATTCAATCCTGGCCGACGAGCGAAAACCGCCTTTCCATGGACCAGCGCATGGAATTGCAGCGTCATTTGATCGCGCTTGGCCATCTGGAAGGCGAGGTGGATGGCATCGTCGGAAGCGGCACGCTCGAGGGTGTCCGTTCGTTTCAGCGTTCCAAGGGCCTGCCGGTCGACGGCTATCCCACGCAGACGATCCTGAAGGCTTTACGCGCCGAGGCGCCGGCCTTGCCGCCGGTCGTACCGGCGCAGTCGACGTCGTCCATTCCGGCGGTCCCGGCGGTTCCGGGGCAGGCCGCACCGGCGAATGCCGCGCAGCCTCAGTATGCGCCTCAACAAGCGGTCGCGCCGGCCCAAGCCGGATCCGGGAATGCCGTGCAGCCGCAGAACATCCATCCTCAAGGGGCCATCCCGCAAGGCAACATCCAGCAAGGCAACACCCAGCAGCTTCTGGCGCCGGCGCAGCCTCCGATGGCTCAGCCGCAAGCGGCCCAGCCTCAAGCCGTGCAGCCTCAGCCCGTGAAGCCGCAAGCCGCTCAACAGCAGCAGGTCGCGGCGGAGTATTCGCCGCCGGGCCAGCC
>JARRPE010000155.1:3562-11016 GCA_037383205.1 Methyloceanibacter sp. | reverse complement strand
CGTCAGGAGCGTCTTGAACTGGTCGAAGCTCCGTGGCCGGCCCCGTCCCATCGCTCTGAGATAAAAGGCGAAATAGGCCGCCACTGCCTCCGAGCCCGCTGTTTCTGCCAATGGCTCGGCCAACAGGAGCACCCCGCCTGGCGGGAGAGCCGCCCGGGCCGCCTTCAGGATCCGCAATGCGTTCGCATCGTCGTGGTCGAGAATCACGCGGATCAACGAGACGATATCGGCGCCTTTCGGGAGCGGGTCTGTGAGGAAATCGCCACCGGCGACCTCAAGGCGGTCCGCCAGGGCGGAGCCCGACAGGCGCGCGCGAGCGCGCTCCGCGACGGCCGGCAGGTCGAACAGCATCAGCCGAAGATGGGGATTCCTTGTACCGGCCGCTTCGACAAAGGCCCCTTCGCCTCCCCCGACGTCCAAGAGGCAGCGATGGCGACGCATCCCATAGCCGTCGAGCACCTCTTCGGCGACCAGCGGCAACGAGAGAGACATGAGCCGGCTATACTCCGCAACTTGGTCGTCCGGCAGCGCGCTCGGCTGGTCCGCCGCGGCATAAGGCCAGTACCCCGCGAGCGCTGTTCGGTCCGAATCGCCGCGCAAGAGCGCGACGGGGTCGGCGAGATCGGTGTAGAGATGCGCGTGATGCTCAACCATCGCGGCGATGCCGGGATTGGCAACCATCGCAGCGCCAAGCGGCCCAAGTCCGAAGCGGCCGCGGCCTCTCTGCTCGACGAGTCCCAGCGCCTTGGCTGCTTGCAGCAGGCGCTCCCCGCCCTCCAGCGGCAGTCGCACCCGGGAGGCAAAGTCCTCGACGGAAAGCGGCTCGTGGCGCAACACGTCGAATGCGCCGAGCTTCACGCATGCGAACAGCACTTGCGAATAGACGAATCCGGCACAGAGATCGAACAAGGCGCCGGCGCGTTTGCGCGCGACGAAACGCGTGAGCGGGAAAGCCCCCGCCCAAGTTACGAAACGTGGGTTTGTCAGAAGGCGGTCGCGGAGTGCCGCGAAGCGCTCTCGACCGAAAACCGGCATTGGCAAAGCATCGAGGCGATTCGCCATTGACGACGCCTCCCTGGTCCTGGAGCTAGGCAGCGCGTTGCCCGAACCCCTTCGGCATGAACGGTTGCGACTGAACGGCAATGACAGTTCGCAACTGCTGTGCCCCTTCGCATGGCGGAATCGAGTCCATCGCCTCGTGAAGCAGTGCTTGGAGAGATCGCGCGGCTCCCTCGAGGCCAAGCTGCTGCACGGCGTTGGGCCGATCGTGCGTGATATCCTGACTGGCCGGCTTGCCGCTCTTTTCCGGGTCGGCGGTGACATCGCAGATATCGTCCGCGACCTGAAACGCCTCGCCTAGGCATTCGCCGAGCCGGCGCCACTGTGACGGCTCAGCACCGGCAGCCAGTGCGCCTGCGACAGTCGCCGCTGCAAACAAGGACCCTGTCTTGGCGCGGTGATACTCGGCCAGCGGAACAGTGTCCTCCGTCTCCCAAGCTTGGCCGGCACAGATCCCAGACGGCCCCCCCACCGACTGGCCGAGAAGAAGGAGAAGGCCGGCCAGCCTGTCAGGGGCCTCGCTGGCGCTGCGCGCAAGCGATTCGAATGCCAGCACAATCAAGGCATCGCCCGTCAGAACCGCGAGCGGTTCACCGAATTCCTTGTGCAAGGCGGGTTTGCCTCGGCGCACATCTGCATCGTCGAAACAGGGAAGGTCGTCGTGGACGAGCGAGGCGCAATGAAGAAGTTCTATCGAGGCCGCCGCCGCGTCCGCCAATGCCGGAAACCGGTCACCGCAGGCTTGGGCAACAGCCAAGGAAAGCCGCGGCCTAACACGGGCACCACCAGGAAAGACGGCATACCGTAGGGCCGCGGCGAGTTTGGGGGGACAAGGTGGCCCGCCTGCCTTGGAGATTGCATCCTGTAAGGTCTTCTCGATCCTCAGGCTGAAATCCATTGGTGCTTCCCCTGCGCCTAGTGTAAGGTTTGCATTACATGTTAATGTGTCATGTAGTATAGACACCTCAAAGCCGAAAGCAACGCGAAACCGATGCGGAGCCATAGGACACCAAGGGCGGTGATCATTGGCGCTGGGATCGGCGGCCTCACCTCGGCGCTCGATCTTGCTGCGCGAGGCGTCGAAGTGCTGGTGCTGGAGGCTTCGGCCTCGCCGGGCGGCAAAATGCGCCAGATCGTCCTGAATGGGCGAGCCATCGACTCAGGCCCCACCGTTCTCACGATGCGCTGGGTGTTCGAAGGTCTGTTCGAGGACGTCGGCGAGAGATTCGCTGATCACGTTACATTACAGCCTGCTGACGTCTTGGCACGTCACGCCTGGCATGACGGCGCCAGGCTCGATCTTTTTGCGGATATCGATCGGTCTGCCGATGCGATTGGGGACTTTTCAGGTTCAGGCGAAGCTGAGCGCTTCCGCGCTTTCTGCGATCGCGCGCGAACCACGTACACAACGCTCGAGAACTCCTTTATCCGATCCCGCCAGCCTACGCCGCTCTCCCTCACACGGAGCGCCGGTCTGAAGGGACTGAGCGATCTGTGGCGAATATCACCGTTCACGAGCCTTTGGAGTGCGCTCGGAAGTTATTTCCGCGACGAAAGGCTGAGGCAGCTCTTCGGCCGCTACGCCACCTATTGCGGCTCTTCGCCGTTCGATGCTCCAGCCACACTCATGCTTGTCTCGCATGTGGAACAGTCGGGCGTTTGGTTGGTCCAGGACGGCATGCACAGTCTCGCGGTCGCTTTGGAAGCCTGCGCGAAGAAGAAAGGAGCGACGTTCCGCTATGACAGCCCTGTGCACGACATTCGCGTCGAACACGGCAAAGTGCATGGCGTGACACTCGCGTCGGGAGAGCAGATCTCCGCGGACCTCGTGATCGTCAACGCCGATGCCGCAGCCGTCGCCGGCGGGCTCTTCGGAGCGGCCGTCAAGCCTGCCGTACCCGCGATAGCACCCGCCTCGCGGTCTCTTTCCGCCGTGACCTTCTCGATGTTGGCAAAGGCGAGTGGATTCCCACTCTCACGGCACAATGTCTTCTTCTCGCGCAACTACCGCAAAGAGTTCGACGAGATCTTTGGTGCGCGGCAAGTGCCGGCCGCACCTACCATTTACGTCTGCGCTCAAGATCGTGGAGCCGGGGCAGACGACACGGATAGAGGCGGCGATGCACCGGAGCGGCTGTTCTGCCTCATCAACGCACCAGCCATCGGCGATGTGCGCAGCCTTCAACCCGAGGAGATCGACCGATGTCAGGATCGCGTTTTCAATCTGTCGCAGCAAGCGGGGCTCGTGCTGCAGCCGACAGCCATGGCGGTGACGACCCCGGCGGATTTCCATCGGCTTTATCCCGGAACCGGTGGAGCCCTGTACGGTCAAGCCTCTCATGGCTGGAACGCCTCTTTCACCCGTCCAACGGCACGCACCAAGATTCCGGGACTGTACCTGGCAGGAGGGTCGACCCATCCGGGGCCGGGCGTACCGATGGCGGCACTGTCGGGACGCCTCGCGGCCGCGACCATCCTAGAGGACCTGACTTCAGCCAAGCGGTCGCCAAGTCCGGCTACATCTGGTGGTATGTCGACGGCATAAGCGATGACGGATCTCATGCGATCACCCTGATCGCTTTCGTCGGCAGCGTGTTTTCGCCCTATTACGCCGCCGCGCGCGGATTGGGCTTCGACGACCCCGAAAACCATTGCGCGCTGAACGTGGCGCTCTATGGCCGCAACAGCAAACACTGGACCTTGACCGAACGGACACGGACGGATTTGCACCGCGATGCAAACGCAATCCGGATCGGACCGAGCAGGCTCGCCTGGGACGGTCAGGAACTCACGGCCTTCATCGACGAAGTGACGTCGCCAATTCCATCGCGTGTTACCGGCACGGTGCGAATCTCGCCGCGTGCGCTCGTCGGACGCGCCTATGCCTTGGACCCTGACGGCCGGCACCACTGGCATCCCGTGGCCCCCAGCGCGCGCATCGAGGTAACAATGGACCGGCCTGGGCTGACTTGGTCGGGCGATGCCTATTTCGACAGTAACTTCGGCGATGAGCCGCTCGAAGCGGCTTTTGCGTCGTGGGATTGGACCCGCGCGAGAATCGGTGACAAGACGGCCGTGCTCTATGACGTGGCGCCGCGCCGGTCAGAGCCTGCTTCGCTTGCGCTCCTGTTCGNNNNACGATCACGGCGCCGCCGCGTGCCGCGCTGCCAGGAACATTCTGGCGCGTGCCGCGTGTCGCACGGTCAGACAACGGTGACCCGCGCCTCGTGAAGACGCTCGAGGACACGCCGTTTTATGCGCGGTCTCTTGTTTCCGCGTCCCTTCTCGAGACGGGCACGGTCGGCGTTCATGAAAGCCTGTCGCTCGATCGCTTCGCCAACCCGGCCGTGCGCGCCATGCTGCCCTTCCGCATGCCGCGGCGCCGTTGGCGGCGGACCTGACGGCGCCGTCGTGCCTGCGCCGAGCCGCGCGTATGCACCAGCTCAAAGACGGCGAGCGCCAAGAGAATTACGAAACCGAGGGTCAGTGCGAGGAGGCTGAAGCCGCCTGACACTAGGACTGCCTTGCGGCGGCCAAATCATTGCCCTCTCGGCCAAGCGCTGCAAAGACCATGGAGGCGATGCCGTCCGCGTCGAGCCCGGCCTTCGCGTACATGGCTTCCGGCTTGTCTTGATCGATGAAGGTATCCGGCAAGAACATTGACCTCAGTTTCACCTTGCCGTCGAGAAATCCTTCAAGGCTGAGGAACTGCATGACGTGCGAGCCGAAACCGCCGAGCGCGCCTTCCTCTATAGTGATGAGGACCTCATGGTGCCGCGCAAGCTGCCGCATGAGTTCTTGATCGAGTGGCTTGGCGAATCTGGCGTCGGCCACCGTCGCCGAGAGCCCGCAGCGCGCTAGCCGATCCGCTGCGCTAAGACACTCCTGGAGCCGTCCTCCCAATGAGATGAGGGCCACGGAGCTGCCCTCACGCACAATGCGCCCTTTGCCGATTTCCAGCGGACTGCCTTTCTCGGGAAGCGCGATCCCCCACCCTTCGCCGCGCGGATAGCGGAAAGCGATGGGGCCTTCGTCGAAAGCAGCCGCAGTCGCCACCATATGACGGAGCTCCACCTCGTCGGCGGCTGCCATGATCGTGACGCCGGGCAGACAGCCAAGATAGGCAATGTCGAACGAGCCGGCATGGGTGGGGCCGTCCGCGCCTACCAGCCCCGCTCTGTCGATGGCGAAACGCACCGGCAGCTTCTGGATGGCCACATCGTGCACGACTTGGTCGTAGGCCCGCTGAAGGAAAGTGGAGTAGATGGCCGCGAACGGCTTCATGCCTTCGGCCGCGAGCCCTGCGGCGAACGTCACCGCATGCTGCTCGGCAATGCCGACATCGAAGGTTCGGTCGGGAAACTCGTCCGCAAACAGATTGAGGCCTGTGCCGTCCGGCATCGCCGCCGTCACAGCGACGATCCGGTCGTCTTTGCGCGCCTCTTGGACAAGGCTTTCCGCAAACACCTTCGTATAGGACGGTGCCTTCGCCTTCGGCTTGTCGAGTGCGCCTGTCACCACGTTGAACTTGCCGACGCCGTGATACTTGTCGGCCGACGCTTCGGCAGGCCCATAGCCGTTGCCCTTCTTGGTGACGGCGTGGATCAGAATCGGGCCTTGCTTCGTGTCGCGCACGTTCTGGAGCACGGGCAGGAGCTGGTTAAAGTCGTGTCCGTCGATCGGGCCCACATAGTAGAAGCCGAGCTCCTCGAACAGCGCACCGCCGCTCCAATAGGTCCGTGACAACTCTTCCATGCGCGCGGCGCGGCGCTCCCATTCCTTGGGCAGACGCTTAGCAAGCTGCTTGGCGATGTCGCGGAGATGCAGATAGGTGCCGCTCGAGGTCATGCGCGCGAGGTATCGGGACAGCGCGCCGGACGGCGGTGCAATCGACATGTCGATGTCGTTGAGGACAACGATCAGCCGCGAGTCCATCGCGCCTGCGTTGTTCATGGCCTCGTATGCCATACCGGCACTCATGGCGCCGTCGCCAATGACCGCGATCACATTGTTCGTTCTGGCTTGCAGGTCTCGTGCGACCGCCATCCCAAGGCCGGCAGAGATCGATGTGGACGAGTGCGCGGCGCCGAACGGGTCGTAGGTACTTTCGGCACGTTTTGTAAAGCCCGAGATTCCTCCTCCTTGGCGAATGGTGCGAATGCGGTCACGCCGTCCGGTGAGAATCTTGTGGGGATAGGATTGGTGGCCCACATCCCAGATCAACTTGTCATCCGGCGTATGAAAAACGTAGTGCAGTGCGACGGTCAGTTCGACCACGCCGAGCCCGGCACCGAGATGCCCACCCGTTACGGAGACGGCGTCGATTACCTCCTGGCGGAGTTGGTCCGCAAGCTCAGGCAACATATCCTCTGGCAGCGACCTGAGATCGTCGGGAACGACAATGCGATCGAGAAGCGGATTGCTCCGTTCCTCGAATCCCTTGTTGATGACGTTCATCTCTTTCCCCTTTCACTCATGCCGTGACGCGATCGCCGGACTCCGGCACAGCCGGCGCACGGCGCTGCTCTAGGCGCTCGAATAGATCGAGCACCCAGATTGCCTGTCCCTTAAAGTCCCACCACCTAAGACCCGGGGCCGCGGCTGTGCTCGCAACGTGATCGTCGATGTTCGATAACAGGAACCGTGCCGGTCGGACGCAGGGAACAGGCGTTGCGCCCAACGGTTGCTTCAGCGATGCGAACAGGGCCGAAAGCCGGCGCAGTTTCCGGGCCGGCGGGACCACGGCGCGCTGTGTGACGGAGTCGCAGCCATTGCGGCGAACTTCCTGACCAATCTCCGCATACAGGAGACGTGCCGCGAAAATCCCCGGACGACACCCCTTCGGCAGCCCGGCGATACCGATCTCGGCGCGCTCGTAGAGATGGTCGGCTGTTTCGAGCAGGCGGTCCACCACCATGCCGAGCGCCGGCGAGAAGTGGGGGGCCGCCAACCAGGCCTCCACGTCGATGCCGGCCTCAACGAGCCATTCGCGCGGCAGATAGAGACGTCCGGCACGGGCGTCCTCGCCCACGTCGCGGGCAATGTTGGTGAGCTGCATGGCGATGCCGAGGTCGATGGCGCGCGCCAGCGTATTCGGTGCGCGAACACCCATGACCAGGGCCATCATCACACCGACGGTGCCCGCCACGCGGGCCGCATAAGCTTGGAGATCCGCAAGCGTCTCGTAGCCGCGCCCGGCGCGGTCCCAGGCCAACCCCTCGATGAGAGCTGCGGGTACATGCTTCGGGATCGCGTACTGCTCCACGACACGCATCATCGCACGGTCGACCGGATGGGCCTGCGGCGATCCCCGGTAGACATAGTCGAGCCGGGTCGTCAGCCTTTCGATCGCACCCGCCTTACAGTCGATGTCAACGGAATCGTCCGCGAGCCGG
>JARRPE010000155.1:0-3545 GCA_037383205.1 Methyloceanibacter sp. | reverse complement strand
CGCGGCGTGGGAGGAGAAACGACGCCGCATGGAAGGTGCGCGATCCTGTTTTAAGCAGCGCCCGGCAGGCTGCGATATCCGTGGGCCCTGAGTGTTCAGAGGAGCGCTGCATGAGGTACCACCTGATCCAATATCTTTGCAGAACACAGGACGCCCGGGACGCCTGCTCCCGGATGCGTCCCTGCACCCACGAGGTAGAGCCCCTCGACGTCTTCGGACTTGTTATGAGGACGGAACCAGGCGGACTGCGTGAAGAGCGGCTCGAAGCTGAAGGCCGCGCCCTTATGCGAGAGCAGACGGTCGTGGAAATCTTGCGGTGTCATGATGCGCGAGGTCACGATGTGCTCTTGGAAGCCCGGCAATGCCACCGCATCGAGAACCTTGGCGATCGCCTCTCGGTACGCGTTCGTCTGCGCACTCCAGTCGATTCCCGCATCGAGATGCGGCACGGGAGAGAGCACATAGAAGGCGTCGCAGCCTTCCGGCGCGAGCGAAGGATCGGTCGCGGTCGGACGGTGAAGATAGAGGCTGAAATCGTCCGCGAGGGTGTGGCGATCGAAGATATCGCCCAGCAGCTCCTTGTAGCGCGGGCCAAGCAGGATCGTGTGGTGCTTGACGTCGGGATAGCGGCGAGCGGTCCCGAAGTACCAAACGAAAAGACCCATCGAATAGCTTGCGCGCTCGATCTTCTTGTCGCTCCAGCGCTTGCGCGCATGAGACGGGACAAGATTGCGATAGGTCCATGCGGTATCGGCGTTGGAGACGACGATGTCAGACTTGATGCGCTCGCCGGAAGCCAAGCGGACGCCTGTCGCAGCGCCGTTCTCGACCAGCACTTCCGCCACCTCGGCGTTGTAGCGGATCTCGTTTCCCTGGCGTTTGATCAGACCGACCATGCCCTCAACGATCCGGCCCGTGCCGCCCATGGCGAAATGGACGCCGTGGCGGCGCTCCAGACAGGCGATGAGCCCGTAGATCGAGGTTACCTTGAAGGGATTGCCGCCGACAAAGAGCGGGTGGAAGCTCAGTGCAAACCGCAGTCTGGGGTCGCGCACATAGCGCGACGCAAACGCGTAGACACTCTTGTAGCTCGCAAGGCGCACGAAGTCCGGCAGGACCTTGACCATGTCGCTGAAGTTCGCAAACGGGACAGCACCGAGTTCCTCGAAACCGACACGATAGATTTCCGCTGATTTCTCCATGAAGGCTTCGAAACCGTCGACGTCGCCCGGCGACAGGCGGGCCACTTCCGCCCGCATCTCTTCTTCATCGGCGTAGCAGTCGAGTGTTTCGCCGTCATGGAACCGGATGCGGTAGAAGGGATCGAGCGGCCGCAAGTCTATGTCTTGAGACAATGTGCGGCCCGCGAGAGACCACAACTCCTCGAGTAGAAACGGCGCGGTGATGATGGTCGGACCTGCATCGAAGGTGAAGCCGTCCTGTTGGAAAACGTAGGCACGGCCACCTGGGCCATCGAGCCTCTCAACGACGGTGACCCTGTACCCTCGCGCGCCAAGGCGTATCGCGGCAGCCAGCCCCCCTAAGCCGCTGCCGATCACAATCGCGTGCCGGCCCGGTTTGCCGACCCGTGCCGCCTGACGTTGAACAGTTGCAGTTGACAACATTTCTTGACATTAGTGGTGTCAGAACTTTTTGCCAAGCCGCAATTGACGAACCGGGACACCTGATCCACGGCCGTCCGCGCCGCCGTTGAAACGATCTCAGCAATTTCCTCAGGCCGTTCCTCGTGCGCCAGATGCCCCAGGCCGCGCAAGTAAACCACCTCAGCGTTGGGAAGCCGGTCGCGCACCTTGAAGGCGTCTTCCGGCGAGATCGCCCGGTCGTCACCGCCGACGACGAGAATAACGTGGACCTTCAGGCTATCCAGCCGCCGCTGGAAAGCATGCAAGTCCCAACTCGCCATCATGCCAAGCGCCGCCTCCACATGGGTTTCACTTCGGAACAATCGCTCGTAATAGCCAAGCCGCTCCGCGTCCAGCTGCGAGCCCGTCCCGCCGATGAGGCGCTCGACCGCGCCCTCGTTCGAGGCCCGCCAGGCAAAGAGTTTCGGAACGAAGGGATTGAGCACCAGCAGCTTGGCGATAGGCGAAAAGAACTGTCCCGCCACGCTGCCGAAGGGCAGCAAAGCCCCGTTGATGCTGACCACGGCAACGGGCGCGATGAGTTCTTCTGCGCACATCTCGATGAGGATCGCGGCGCCTGCCGAGTGGCCCACAACGACGCGCGGCTGAAGGTCCAGCACCGTCAGCAGAGCGGCTAGGTCGCCAGCCATATTGGGCATGGACAGGCGCGACGGTGGCGGGAGATCCGTGAACCCGTGGCCCGGCAAGTCCGGAACCACAACGGTGAAGGTACGGGACAGGATCTCCGCAAGCTCGCCGAACGAGTGGCTCGACGCGCCGGTGCCATGGACCAGCAGGATTACCGGCCCTGATCCCATCACCTGCACATGCCATCGAAAGCCGGCGGCTTCCACGAACCGGCTTGCCTCGCGATTGGGCCAGTCCATCCCGTCAACTGCCCAATCAAGCTTCTCAGGCACTCTCATCTCCCAAGCCGCACCCGGACCTCGGCCGAGACCGACTGAGCGTCCGCGAAAGGAAGCGGCACGTATTCCGCGCCCATGGCCTCTGCGATGCGTGCGGGGCCCCGATCCGGGCGGGTCGAGGTGTCGATCAGAAGGGACGCAATGCCGTCATGCCGGAGCGCAGCTGCGGCCGTGATTGCATCGGCTTCCGCAGCCTCGCGGCCGTGCCGGCCATCGCGGCAAAGATTGGGACGCCCGTCGGTCAGAAGCACGACCGCCGGCGTCTGATTCTTTCGCTTGATGGCCTGCGCAAGATGCGACGCCCGCTCCAGCGCTTCGGCGAGCGGCGTCCCGCCGCCGCCGGGGAGATCGGCGAGACAACGTTTGGCGCGCGTGAGAGACCGGGTCGGCGGCAGCAGCAGTTCCGTCCCGCGACCGCCGAAGGAAAACAAGGCCACGTGATCGCGGCGCACGTAGCAATCAGCCAACAACAACTCGACCGCGCCCTTGGCTTCGGCAAGACGGTGCAGCGCTGTCGATCCCGAGGCATCGACGACAAACACCGTGACGGTTTCGCGTCTGTCCTTCATGCGGCGAACGCGAAAGTCGTCCGGCCTGACTTCGACGCGGCGTCGCGCATCTCGTGCTTGTTCGCGCCGCGCTTGCGCCCGCAGCGACTGCCACGGGGCGGCGGCCCGCAACGTCTCCAAAACATTGAGCCGCGCGCCTGCCCGCAAGGCGCCACGCTTGGTGCCGGTTGGCCGGCCACGGCGCACGGTTCGCTGCGATGCGCCAGATCCCCGTTGGGCTTCGCCGCGCGCGCGCGACGAACGCCGCGTCATGAGGCGCGCGAGAAGATCCGGCGGGATGGCGGCTTGCGCCGCCGCTACCACGACGTCCTGTAATTCGGACTTGCCCTCTGGGCGTTGCGACGGTTCGGTTTCCGGCTCTGCCGGTTCCTGTTCTGGGACATCGTCCGGCTCCTCCTCATCCACTT
>JARRPE010000154.1:0-4209 GCA_037383205.1 Methyloceanibacter sp. | reverse complement strand
GAAACAAAGCGCACCCGTATACGACGGCAAGTCTCTTCAGGAATACGAGACCGTCTACCACACCACGATCTATGGCGGCTACAACCGCGGCGTGACGATCCCCGTGCAGCGCGAGGGACCCTTCCCGCCGGAAGACGAGCTTGGCGACAACTTCCAGCTTGGTGTTCGCTCGACGGGCATCAAGGGCGTGACGTTGGACGTGGCCGGCTTCTTCAAGGCCATTGAGAACTACCAAGTTCGTGGATCAGCTACGACGACTGCGGGGCTCAACGTCTACACGAATATCGACCAGGTCGAGATCAGCGGTGTCGAGATGTACGGCCGTCTCGATTCCCGGCCCTTCACCGGATGGAACCTCAATCCCTACTTTGAGGGGACGTTCACCTATTCGGACGGCGTGGTCACCGGGGGCGTTCTGCCGGGCGGCGAGAGCATCGTGGGCAACCGTATTCCGTTCGCGCCGCGCGAGGTCGCTTACCTCACGACCGGCATCGAGAGTACGGCCGGATGGAATGCGAGCGTCAGCTTCGTCTATCGGGGCGAGTTCTATACCGATGAGGAGAACACGCCTTACGGTGGTGACCCCAGCGGTGAAGACGGCTTGGTGCCGAGTGTTTGGCTTCTCAATGCGCGTGCCAACTACACGATCCCCACGGATGTGTTCGGTAGTGAGATGGTGGTCTTCGTCTCCGGCGAGAACCTGACGGACAAGCTGTACATCACCGACCGCGAGGATGGCATCAAGCCCGGGCTCGGCCGGTCGGTAATGGCAGGCGCCAGGGTGAAGTGGTAGCGCCGCAGCGATAGCGGCGATCGAGCAAGGGCGGCGCGCAGAAGTCTGCGGCCCGCCATTCCAGTTGCGCTGTAGGCTTCGCTATTTGGCGCCACACTCAGGAGGGTCACCTTGCGCCCACGCGGTTTCGAGCGAGGTCATCGGCGAACGATTCGGAAATCGGGCTGAGGCATGGCAGACTCCGGCCCGGGGCCGGCGCGGTTTTGCTATTGCGCGGCCCGATTGGACAAAGTCGACATGATGGCTCTTGAGACGGTTGTGCCCCGACCTTCAAAAGCGCTTCTAGCGATGGCTGCGGTTTCGCTGGCTGTGTGGTTCAGTTTGCCAGGACAAGCCACTGCGGCGACCGCTTTTGCGAAGCGGCCCGAGAGCATCTACGCCGCTCCCGATACCAGCGCGAAAGTGCTCGGCCTCATCGGGATATCCCAGGTCGTCGACGCGAAAGCCTGCAACAAGGGTTGGTGCCGCGTCGACCCCGGTTATGTGAGGGCCAGTTCCTTGCGCTTCTTCCAGGAGCGCGAAGGGTACGAGAAAGCCTACGAGTACAATGCGCCGTTGCCGCCGCCCAATTACGGCTACAATCCCGGGTTCTGGGGCTTTGGCGGCCGGCGTCACTACGACCGGTCCGGCAACTACACGAAGTATGGCGTTCCCGGTTATCGCGGCCCGGTCGATCCGCTCGAAGGCACCGTGGAGACACGGCGCGGTCTTTTCGGCCGGCGCTAACGCTGCTGACGATATCTTTGCCACATCTTCCCGTCGGTTTTGCCCCCTTCCGGCAACCCGAACCTTGTAACGTCCGATGCGGGAAACGCCTAAGCGGGCGAGACGGCGCGACCTATGTCGCGAACGAGACGCTAGCTAGGAAGAAAGGCTAAAATCTATGAACAAGCTCATGATCGCCGCCGCGGCTCTCGCTTTTGCGGCTACACCTGCTCTCGCCGACGACGATCCGTCCGACGCCGAGACGGCGAAGATCAAGGAGGCTATCGCGGCCTGGGGCTGCGAAGGCGGCAGCTATGAAAAAGAGAGCGAAGGTACCGGCATCTTCGAGGTCGAGGACGTGAAGTGAAAGGACGGCCAGTAGGACTTCCGTCTGGACAAAGACTTCAAGGTCTTCGTGATCACGGCCGACTAACGCCAGTCATCTCCCGATGCGTAGAGGAACAAGATTCTAAGGCCTGGCGCGATTTTTCAGAGATACAAAGGGGCGTGGACTTCGGGCCATGCCCCTTTTTCAGTGCGCGGCGCGCAAGAGACTCCCATCTGGTCATGGCAACGGAACTGCATCATTGTCCTGACCCAAGGCAAGAAACGGCTTGACGGGTGAGGTTCGCAGACGCCATGCATTCGCTGTCATGCTCATTAAAGTTATCGGCGCAGGGGCGGGCGGTGGCCTGCCGCAATGGAACTGCAACGGTCGCAACTCGGCCGATGCGCGGTCGGGTCTTCCAACGGTCAAACCCCGCACGCAGGCTTCCGTGGCCGTCAGCGCGGACGGCAAGCAATGGGTCCTGTTGAATGCGGCGCCGGATCTACGCCAGCAGATCAACGAGACGGCCGAGCTTCAGCCCGACCCGGACGGACCACCCCGCAACAGCCCCATCAAGGCTGTCGTGTTGACGAATGGCGATGTGGATGCGGTCGCGGGGCTCCTATGTCTTCGCGAGAGCCAGCCGCTGACGGTCTACGGCAGCGCTCGTGTGCTCGACGTACTGGCAGGCAACAGCATCTTCGATGTTCTCAATCCCGACATCGTCGCGCGCAAGACGATGGCGTTGGGCTCTTCGTTCAAGGTCGAAGGGCCGGACGGTCCCGTAGGGCTGACAGTCGAAGCCTTCACCGTGCCCGGAAAGATCCCGCTTTATCTCGAGGACGAGGAGAAGGGCACGGGCGGCAGCTTCGGCACCGAGGAGGGCGATACGCTCGGTCTCAAGGTGACGGAGGATGCGAGCGGCAAGTCGTTTTTCTTCATTCCGGGCTGCTCGGGCCTCGATGATGCGTTGAGGTCGCGGCTGCAGGGCGCGGCGCTCCTGTTCTTCGATGGGACGCTCTACACGAACAACGAGATGATCGATCAGGGTCTCATGCAGAAGACGGGCGATCGCATCGGACACATGAACATGTCCGGCCCGAACGGCACGATTGCTTTGATGGAGCCGCTCGGGATCGAGCGTAAGATTTTCATCCACGTGAACAATTCAAACCCGGTTCTCCGGGACGATTCACCCGAGCGCGCGGCCGTGGAAGCGGCCGGCTGGACCGTCTCCTACGACGGGATGAACGTCGAGCTCTAGCTCTGACCGCCGTACTTCGTCTGGGCTTTCAGGTCCGGGCGCGCATCGCCGATCGCGACGACGTTGCCGTCCTGATATGCCGCCGGAGTGGGCCTCAGGGCCCCGGCGGCCGCTGTGGTCCAATAAGCATGGATGCGGCCGGCGAAAGGCTGGGGCTTTTCGACAAAGAGTCGCTGCCCCCTGATTTTCGCGTCCTTCCGCAGCACCTTCAGTCGCAGGTTGCACCGCTTCAGGAACGCCGCGATGTCCTCGGGGCTGCCGAACGTCATGGTCGGCGTCGTTGCGAGATGCATGAGGTTGGCGATGTCGTGGTCGTCGCCCAAAGTTTGGGACAGGCCACGGGCAGCCTCCGCGCGGGCGCCGAGTTCGGACGGCCAGCACGGGGTGAGCAGCTGCATATGCCGCCAGTGCCGCTGAACGCTCTTGCGCCAATCGTGCAGAATTTCAGAATCCTTCAGCCGGAAAGCCGATTTGAACTGCTCCCGGGCGCGGTAGTAGTTCAGCTGAAGGCCCTTCGAAATAGGCGCGAAACTATCGGGGTAGACGACGAGGCTGGCAAAGCGCGGGCGAAGCTCCAGCAGCATTTCCAGCGATTGCGCGGCGGAGCTTTGCTCCAAATTCCTTTCGGCTTCTTTGCGGCGTTCCCGAAGCCAGTCGCGCATCGCCTCGATGGGAGCGTCGCCGAGCCCCGTCTCGGTGTTTCGCTCGAGCGTGTTCAGGGCGTCGAAGAGCGCATGCGCATCGCGTGCGGCCGCGAGCCCCTTGCCGATTCGGGCGACGCGCGTGTTGAGGCTGGCATAGAGGGGCTCCGGCAAGCCGGGCCGGGCTAGGACCAGCAGCGAACGCAGCCGCTTGAAGCACTTCCGGGCGCTGTGGACGCCCTTGTGCCGATCGGGCGGCGTGGCCAGCGATGTGTGGGCGATATCCAACTCGGCCAAGGCGACGGCACGCACCGCCTCGCTCATCGGCAACCCCGGATCAAGCCGGTAACTCATCGATTCCCCGCAACTATCAAGCTTCGAGCATAAGTTTTCCGGCCGCTCTGCCAAAGGTCAAGCCCCCTTGCCGCCCGGTACGCGCATAAGACGGCGTCAGCGCCGCCGCATCGCTTCCGTCAGC
>JARRPE010000153.1:0-4216 GCA_037383205.1 Methyloceanibacter sp. | reverse complement strand
CCCGCACCGTCCCGATCTCGTCCCGGAGCGTGGCGCGCATCGCATCGTCCCTGCCGAGGAATTCCATCGGTAGCGCCACATTCTCGATGGCGGTCATGGTGGGGACGAGGTGAAAGGACTGAAACACGATCCCGATCTTCTCGGCGCGCAAGCGAGCCAGGCCGTCCTCGTCGAGCGTGCCGAGATCGGCGCCAGCCACGGTAACGCGTCCCGACGTGGCGCGCTCGAGGCCTGCCGTGACCATCAGGAGCGTGGACTTGCCCGAACCGCTGGGGCCGATGACCGCCACAGCCTCGCCCAACGAGACATCTAGATCGATGCCACGCAAGATTGCCACGGCGCCCGCGCGCGACGGTAACGTGACATGAACGTCTTCGAGCTTAATCGCGTGAGGCTGTCTCAGGGTCTGGTCCATGATCCGGTAAGGGTCCTGGGGCGTAATTTCTGCAAGGAAAATCTCGGCCGGCCAAGGCGGCATCGCACCGTAGCGGGATAGAGTAAGGGCAAACAGGTCGAAATGATGATACGAGCCAAACTTCGGCGTGGGCCTCTTTATACGGTTGTCGCAGGAGCATGGATTGCCGCGCTGTGCGTTTCCGCCCGCGTGCACGCAGAGCAACAGGAAACCGTCATCGTTGCCTTTGGTGACAGCCTGACGTCGGGTTACGGCCTGCCGAACGGCGAGGCGTTCCCATCGCAACTCGAAGCGGCGCTCCGCGCGCGTGGCCACAACGTTCGCGTCGTGAATGCCGGTGTTTCCGGTGACACGGCGGGCGCGGCCTTGCGGCGGCTAGACTGGGCGGTGGATGACGATACGGATGCGGTCATCGTGGAACTGGGCGGCAATGATGCCCTACAGGGTCTGCCGCCCGAGGCCACGAAAGCGGCGCTGACGGAGATCCTCGAGAAGCTTCGAGAGCGGAATCTGCCGGTTTTGCTCGCGGGGATGGAAGCCCCGCGCAACCTGGGGAAAGAGTATGTAACCGCATTCGGTGCGATTTATCCCGATCTGGCGGCGCGTTATGATGTCCCCTTGTATCCCTTCTTCCTCGAAGGGGCCGCGCTGAACGCGGACTTGATGCAGAAGGACGGCATTCACCCGAACGGCAAGGGTGTTACCGTCATCGTTGACAAGATATTGCCCCAGGTTGAAGCGTTGGTGCTTGCGTCTCAGGCAGACGAGGACGGATGAGCGAGCCATTGAAACAAATCGCGGCGATGCCCGTCATCGAGACCCCGGAAGGACCGCGTGTGCTCCTGATCACCACGCGTGGCCGTGGCCATTGGACGATCCCGCGCGGATGGCCGAAGCAGGGGCTGTCGGATCACGAGCTGGCCGCGACGGAGGCCGCCGAGGAAGCGGGCGTCATGGGGAAGGTCGACAAGACGCCGATCGGCTCCTACACCTACACCAAGCGGCTGCACTTCTATTCCTGGGCGAAGTGCGACGTCGACGTTTACCGGCTGAGCGTCAAGACGCATCGGGTGGACTGGCAGGAAAAAGACTCCCGCCGGATCCGCTGGGCTTCGCCAGACGAGGCAGCGGCCCTTGTCGCCGATGCCGAGCTGGCGGCGCTGTTCCGCAGCGTCTTTCGTCTAAAGGCGGCGTAGCAAAGCAGAACGGCAAGCAGAACGACGGCAAGGGGAATGCGCCTCGCGGTTTGCCGCGGGGCCATTGAGTCTGCGTCCTCGCATGCCAAGATGGATGGATTGGCCGAGCGGGGAAGGGGTGCATGGCGAAGAAGGACGACGGCGCCAAAGGAAAGCGCGTAGACCGGGTTGTCCGCTCGCGCGCGGGCTCCATATCGTTTCGTCGCCGTGCCTTGGAGTCCGGGACCCCCCTCGACAAGGACCTTCGCAAGATTGAACGGCTTGAGGAAGCCACGCGCGCGGCTTCGCGCAACTACTTGGCGCTAACGGCGACGCTAGCCTTCCTGTTGGCTGCGGCGCTTCTCGCGGACAGCCGCGCTGTTGCGGGTCAGGATGTCTTGGTGCTGGTGCTCGCTGCCGTCATTGGTGGCTACCTCGCACTGACGATCGGCGCCAACGATGTCGCGAACAATGTCGGTCCGGCGGTCGGCGCGCGCGCTCTCACCATGACCGGCGCGCTCCTACTTGCAGCCTTTTTTGAATGCGCCGGTGCGTTGATCGCCGGCGACGACGTGGTCGAGACGATTTCGGAAGGTCTGATCGATCCGGCACTCCTCCCAAATACGGACGTGTTCGTTTGGGTCATGGTGTCGGCCATGTTGGCGGCGGCCTTGTGGGTTCACTTGGCGACCTATTTGGGTGCACCGATCTCGACGACCCATTCGATTGTCGGCGGCGTTCTTGGCGCGGGACTGATCGGCCTTGGTTCGTCCGCTGTCGATTGGGGCGTGGTGGCGGAGGTTTTCGCGGCGTGGATGTTGTCGCCGCTGGTCGGCGCATTGATCGCCGCCTGTCTCGTCGCCTTCATCGAGATCAACATGATCTACAAGCCTGACAAGATCGCGGCTGTGCGCCGGTGGGTGCCCGTGCTTGTCGCCCTTATGGCAGCAGTCTTCTTTTCCTTCATCGCGCTCAACGTCTTCGGCGAGGTCTGGGGTTTCGGGCACCACGTGGTGGTGTTGACGAGCGTGCCGGTTTTCGGGCTCGTCTATCTGCTGGCGGGTCCATGGGTCTATGCGCAGTCGGAGGGCATGGAGAACCGCAACCAGAACGTCCGGCAAATGTTCCGGCCGCCGCTGATCTTCGCTGCTTGCCTTCTTTCTTTCGCCCATGGCTCTAATGACGTCGCGAACGCCGTCGCGCCGCTGGCAGCCGTGTTGCAGAACGCCGGCCGGCCCGAGCTGCTGGGTGTGGTGGGCGTTCCCTTCTGGGTCATGCTGATTGGCGCGGTCGGAATCAGTCTTGGCTTGTTCCTGTTCGGTCCGCGAATCGTCCGAGTGGTCGGCGAGCAGATCACGCGGATGAATCCGATGCGGGCATTCTGCGTGGCGCTCGCCGCAGCGCTCACCGTTCTTGCCGCTTCCGAACTCGGTATGCCCGTCTCGACGACGCAGACCGTGGTCGGCGCCGTTTTCGGCATCGGTTTCTTCCGTGAGTACGCGGCGCGTTATAGCCGCCGCCGGCGCTACTACATCCTCACGAAAAAAGGACGCCACGCGGCGTCCGTACTGCCGGCGACGCGCGATGAGATCCGCCGCCGCAGATTGGTGCGCCGCTCGCACGTGATCGGGATCGTCGCCACATGGGCGATCACCGTTCCGTGCGCCGCAGCAATTGCAGCGCTGATCTATAGCGCCATCAACTGGCTTCGGTGACACGTTAAGGAGGCGCGGCGACCGACGTGGCTACCATCTACGATCTTAAACCGAGATTTCAGGCCCTGCTCCGGCCTATCGCCGCGCGCCTCGTGAATGCGGGCGCGACCGCCAATGGCGTGACGCTTGCCGCGCTCATCATGAGCCTCGCTCAAGGGGGAGCAATCGCGTTCTGGCCAGAGTCCCGGTGGCCGCTGCTATTGCTGCCGGTGACATTGTTCGTACGGATGGCGCTCAACGCGATCGACGGGATCATGGCGAAGGAGCACGATCAGAAGAGCAACATCGGAGCCTTGTTCAACGAGATTTCCGATGTCGTCTCCGACGCGGCTCTGTATCTGCCGTTCGCCTTGATCGCCGGCGTGAACGCGCCCCTCGTCGTGCTTGTTGTGGTCGCGAGCGTTATCGCCGAGATGGCCGGCGTGTTGGGGCCGATGATCGGGGCGACACGGCGCTATGACGGGCCGTTCGGCAAGAGCGACCGGGCCTTCGGCTTCGGCGCGCTGGCGGTGCTGCTGGGGCTCGGTCTGTCTCCCGGCCTATGGACCACGTCTGTGCTTGCCGTGATGCTCGTGCTCGCCGCCGTTACCGTTTGGAACCGCGCGCGCCGGGCCGTTGCCGAGGCAGCAACATGACGGACTGGATTGGCGCCACCCTCGATTTGCCGCAGCACGTGGTGGTGGCGACGCTATCGCTGTGGGGCGTCTTGATCCTCGCAACAGGCATCGTGCTGGCACTGTCATCACGCGGGTCGGGCGATTACCGGGAGTTGATCGACCGGACGGCCTCCTGGTGGTGGATGATCGGCGCCTTCACCTTCGCGATCGCGGCGAACCAGACGGTCGCGATCGTGTTTCTCGCGATCATCTCCTACCTCGCCCTGAAGGAATATCTGTCGCTGATCCCGACAC
>JARRPE010000152.1:0-5911 GCA_037383205.1 Methyloceanibacter sp. | reverse complement strand
GCGTCGCCCGAGCGGCATGGAAAACGAGGAGCTGCCCGAGCGGCTTGCCCTTGGCAATCAGGTTGAGCAATTCCTCGTCCGGCTCGTGTTGCAGCACCGCCTCGATGAAGGCGACCCCACGTTCGGGATCGTCGTGCGACAGGCGATCGAAATGGGTGACGAACGCATAGACGCCGGATGTCCGATCCCGGAATCTCGTCGCGCAGATCTCGCGCCAGGCCCGAACCCAGTCAGTCATGGGCATCGCGTCGATTCGCGCGGCGACCTCGTAATGGGGCGGCGGTGGATCGAACGCGCTGCCCGAGGCATCGGAAAACCCTAGAACTTCATCGCACCACGTCATCGAAGCGTCCTAGCTTCTCACCGTCAGCCACACAAGGGCGGCCCCCGTGACAGTTGGGGAGGACAGTTGGGGAAAGGGCTTCCCGCGCTCCACCGCGTCCTCTAGGGTGCGCGGCCTCAACGCTGTTTCCGAGGAGAGCCGCCATCATTCGCCCGTCTAAACGCGCACCCGAAGCGCTGCGCCCCGTGAGTCTCGAACGCGCGGCCTCGCGCCATGCCGAGGGCTCCTGCCTGGTCCGCTTCGGCGAGACCCACGTCCTTTGCACGGCGTCCGTCGCCGAATCGGTCCCCCCATGGCTCAAAGGGTCCGGGCGGGGCTGGGTCACGGCCGAGTACGGCATGCTGCCGCGCTCCACACACGACCGAACGCGCCGCGAGGCGGCCGCCGGCAAGCAGTCGGGACGCACCCAAGAAATTCAGCGGCTCATCGGACGCTCACTGCGCGCCGTGACCAATCTGGCCGGGATGCCGGAGAAACAGATTCTGATCGACTGCGACGTGCTGCAGGCCGACGGCGGCACGCGTACGGCCTCCATCACGGGCGCATGGGTCGCACTCCACGATGCGCTTGCCTGGATGGAAGCGCGCAGCATGGTCAAGGCAGACGTGCTGCGCGACCATGTGGCGGCTGTCTCCTGCGGGCTCTATGGCGGCGAACCGGTGCTCGATCTCGACTACGCCGAAGACTCCGAAGCCGACGCCGACGCAAATTTCGTCATGACCGGCAAGGGCGGGATCGTCGAAGTGCAAGGAACGGCCGAAACCGAGCCGTTCAGTCAGGAACAGTTCGACGCGCTGATGGCCCTTGCACGGGCCGGCATCGCCGATCTGGTCGAACTTCAAAAGATGACCATTGCCTGAGGAGGCGAATGTGCTCAGTCCCGGCGTTCTTCATCCCGGCTCCAAGATCGTGATCGCCAGCCACAACGAAGGCAAAGTACGCGAACTAGGCGAATTGTTTGAACCGCTCGGCATCACCTGTGTTTCGGCGGGCAGTCTCGATCTGCCGGAGCCGGAGGAGACGGGCGATACGTTCGAGGCCAACGCGCTGCTCAAGGCTCGCGCGTCCGCTGCCGGATCGGGCATGATTGCGCTCGCGGACGATTCGGGGCTCGAGGTCGACGCGCTCGGCGGCGATCCCGGCATTCACTCCGCGCGCTGGGGCGGCCCGGAGAAGGATTTCGACCTCGCCATGAAAAAGGTGCATAAGGCCTTGGAAGCCACAGGCGGGGCCTTCCGCCATGCCAACTTCACCTGCGCTTTGGCGCTCGCGGCCCCTAATGGCGACGAAGCCGTCTTCACGGGCAAGGTTTTCGGGCATATCCAGTGGCCGCCGCGCGGGGACCGCGGATTCGGGTACGACCCCATCTTCGTGCCCCAGGGTCATGAGGAAACGTTCGGCGAGATGGACCCGGCGCTCAAGAACGACCTGTCTCATCGCATGCGCGCCTTCGAGCAGCTGATCGAGGCGACCTATGCTGAAGCCGAAGACGAAAACGCAACCTGACGCTGCGCCCGACGACCTCGCCTTCGGGGGCGAGCCGTTCGGCGTCTATGTGCACTGGCCGTTTTGCGCGGCCAAGTGCCCCTATTGCGACTTCAACTCCCACGTCCGCCATGACGGCACCGATCAGGACCGCTTCCTCACGGCTTACCTAAAGGAACTGACCCATTTCGCGGCGCTCGCGCCAGGGCGCCGGGTTACGAGCATATTTTTCGGTGGCGGCACCCCTTCTCTGATGGCGCCGCGCGTCACCGGCGCCATCCTTGAGGCTATTGCCCGGCATTGGACGTTGGACAACGACACGGAAATTACGCTCGAAGCCAATCCGACCAGCGTGGAGGCCGAGAACTTTAAGGGCTACGCGGCAGCAGGCGTCAACCGGCTGTCGCTTGGCATCCAGGCGCTGGATGACGGCAGTCTGAAAGCCCTGGGGCGCATGCACACGGCCGATGAAGCGCTCGAAGCGTTTGCGCTGGCCCGGGCAAGTTTCGATCGGATCTCTTTCGACCTGATCTACGCGCGCGAAGGACAGACGCTCGAGGCTTGGCGAAGCGAACTTGCTCGTGCGTTGACCTGCGCCGCCGATCATCTGTCGCTCTATCAGTTGACCATCGAGGACGGGACGCCGTTTGCCGCTCTTCACGAGGCAGGCCGGTTGCGCGTGCCAGAAGGCGAGACGGCGCGGGCCATGTACCTCGCGACCCAGGAGCTATGCGAGGCGGCGGGCCTGCCGGCCTACGAGATTTCCAATCACGCCGCGCCGGGGGCCGAATCCCGCCACAACCTCGTCTATTGGCGCGGCCACGACTATGCGGGTCTGGGCGCGGGGGCCCATGCGCGCATCACGATCGACGGCACGAAGCACGCATTGTCGACGTTGCGGCTGCCCGAAGACTGGCTCGCGCACGTTGAAGCGCTCGGGCACGGCCTTACGAGCGACGAGCCGCTGTCCCCGCGCGAAACTGCCGACGAGTATCTGCTGATGGCCTTGCGGCTCGCCGAGGGCATGGATCTGTCCCGCTTCGAACATCTTGGCGGCGCACCCCTGGACGAATCCCGTATCGACACTCTGGTCGGTGAAGGGCTGCTCGCGCGGGACGGCAAGCGCCTCACGGCGACCCCAGAGGGACGGCTCGTGCTGGAGCGGCTGATCCTGGAGCTCGCGGCCTGAGGGCCGGGTGCGGTCGGCGCCGAATCCGCCTAGATTTCCAATTCCGGAACGAGACGCACAGAAAGAACGGAGCCGGTGCAGGACGAGGCTACAAAAGATGCCAATGCACGAACGGTGGCGAGAGCCAGCGAAGCGCTGGCCGATCTCCTGGACCGGCCGCTCCCGGCAGGGCTCTATCTCGTGGCGACGCCCATCGGCAATCTCGCCGACATCTCGCTGCGGGCGCTTGCGGTTCTCTCCCGCGCGCCGCTGATCGCCGCCGAGGATACAAGGCATTCACGCATACTTCTGTCGCACTACAACATCGCCGCCAAGCTCACGCCCTATCACGAACACAACGCCGCGCGCGAACGCCCAAAGCTGCTCGCGCGGATCGAAGCGGGCTATGCCGTGGCGTTGATCTCCGACGCCGGGACGCCGCTCGTCTCCGACCCCGGCTACAAGCTGGTGCGCGAAGCGCTGGACGCGGGCCTGATGGTGACGAGCATCCCCGGGCCGTCGGCGGCGCTCGCTGCGTTGACCTGCGCCGGGCTCCCGACCGACTCCTTCTTGTTTGGTGGGTTCCTGCCGCCCAAGTCCGGCCCGCGCCAGACACGCCTTGCAGCCCTCAAGGATGCGCCGGCGACGTTGCTCTTCTTCGAGACGGCGCCGCGTCTTGCCAAGAGCCTCTCCGACATGAGTACGGTGCTGGGACCACGCGAAGCCGTGATCGCGCGCGAACTCACCAAGCTCCATGAGACGCTCCATCGCGGCACGCTGGATACGCTGGCGGCGGAGATCGAGGAACAGCCGGTCAAAGGCGAGGTCGCCGTTGTGGTCGCCCCGCCCCGGGCCAAGGAAGGCGCGGTGGACGATGCGCTCCTCGCGGCGGACTTGGAGACAGCGCTTCAGACCATGAGCCTGCGCGATGCGGTGCGCGCGGTGACGGACGCGCATGGGGTCCAACGCGCACGGGTCTACGAGCTGGGGCTCTCCTTAAGCAAACGGAGCGCATCGTGAGCCGGACCCGTATTCGGGCTTATCGCGACGGCATCATAGCGGAAAGCCAGGCCGCCTGGCTCTACCGCCTGAAAGGCTATCGGGTCGTGGCGAAGCGCTACCGATCGCCGGTGGGCGAGATCGATCTTGTCCGATCGCCGGTGGGCGAGATCGATCTTGTCGCCTGCAAAGGCGCGCGGCTTGTCTTCGTGGAGGTCAAACGTAGGAAATCTCATGACGAGGCCGCGTTCGCCGTGACGGCGCGTCGCAAGCGGCGCATCGTCCGCGTGGCTCAATATTGGATCGCCAGCCATCCGGACTTCGTCGGCCGCGACATCGCCTTCGACGTGGTGCTGTGTGCGCCTTGGAGCCTGCCGCGCCACATCGAGAACGCTTTTCCCGTCTGACGGCGCTTCGGCCCTACGGTCCGGCAACCCTGCGTATCGGTACGCTTGAAAAGAAGCGCCCCAGCGCGCAAGTTCCGCGAAACTCGCCTTCGGCCCCCTCTATTGCACGTTTCCTTGGCCTCAAGACCCGACAGGACATCATGGCCCTCAAAGTCGCCTTCCAAATGGATCCCATCGAACTGATCGACATAAAGGGGGATTCGACGTTCGCGCTTCTGCTGGAGTCGCAGCGGCGCGGCCACGACGTGTTCTACTACACACCGCCCAATCTCTCGCTGAAGGACGGCCGGCTGATCGCCTTCGGGCACAGCCTGACGGTCGAGGACAAGCCCGGCGACCACTACCGCCTCGCCCATCCGCATACCGTGGACCTGGCCGATTTCGACGTGGTGCAGCTCCGGCAGGACCCGCCGTTCGACATGGCCTACATCACCACGACGCATCTGCTGGAGCGCCTGCAGCCCGGGACGCTCGTGGTCAACGATCCGGCCTCCGTGCGCAATGCGCCCGAGAAGGTCTTCGTTCTCGACTTTCTCGACCTAATGCCGCCGACGCTCGTGACGCGTTCGCCGGAGGAGATCCGCACCTTTCGCGCCGAGCACAAGGACATCGTGGTGAAGCCGCTCTACGGCAACGGTGGCGCCGCGATCTTTCGCATCGCCGAGGGCGACACCAATCTCAACTCGCTGATCGAGCTTCTGGGCCAGACCTTCCGCGAGCCGATCATGGTCCAGCGCTACCTGCCGAGCGTGCGCGCGGGCGATAAGCGCATCATCCTCGTCGACGGCGAGGTGGCCGGCGCCATCAACCGCGTTCCGGCCGCGGACGAAACGCGCTCGAACCTGCATGTGGGCGGGACCGCCAAGGCCGCCACGCTGACGCCACGCGAGGAGGAGATCTGCGCCCGGCTCGCGCCGGAGCTCAAGAGGCGCGGGCTGATCTTCACCGGCATCGACGTGATCGGCGACTACCTCACCGAGATCAACGTCACCTCGCCAACGGGCATCCGCCAGGTGAAGGAGTTTGGCGGCAACGACATTGCCGCGATGATCTGGGACGTGGTCGAGAAGAAGGTGGCCGCGCGCTAGGCCTGCCCTCTCCTTCTCGCTCGGCCGCGCCAGACCGCCAGCGCATGGGCGCCGAGCCCGATGCCCCAGCCGGCCGCTACCCACACGAACCAGTGCTTGGGCGGATCGTTGGACAACGCCAGCGCGGCGCACAACCCGACCACGGCGAGGTAGACGCCTGCGTGAATCAAGAATCCGAGCGGAATCGAATCGGTCTTCATCGGACGAGACAAACACGGTCGCGCCGGATTTGGCAGACCTGACGTTTGTTCCTTTAATGTTCCTGCGCCCGCATTCACGCTGAGACACATGGCCCAGACCCGCGCCGGACGAGCGCGTGCTCGTTCTGACTTTCTCAGCATACCTGGATCGTAACGAAGCGGGCGGACGAGGAACACTATACCCGTTACGATAAAGTCGGCTGGGGAAGGCCCGTCCGCGT
>JARRPE010000151.1:0-5873 GCA_037383205.1 Methyloceanibacter sp. | reverse complement strand
CGGCTCGGTGGTTTCCGGCCGCTACCCCTAATGGAGGACGTGGATCTGGTCCGCAGAATGAAGCGCCGGGAGCTCTACGGGCTGAAGACGCGCGCCGTCACCAGCGCACGGCGTTATCAGGAAGACGGCTATCTGATGCGGAGCTGCCGCAACCTTGGGCTCATGATGCTCTATCTTTTGCGTGTTCCGCCGCGGGTGCTCGCGCGCCTGTATGGATAGCGCGCGGCGGGGCCGTCCTCCGCATTCGCGCCAAGTACCATGATGCGAAGCCTCATCGTCATGGCCAAACAGCCCAGGGCCGGCGGCGTGAAGCGGCGCTTGGCGCGTGGCATCGGCGCCGTTGCCGCGACGCGCTTCTACCGCACCACGCTACGCCATACGCTCATGAGACTTGGTGCCGACCCGCGCTGGCGAACCTATCTGGCGGTCGCGCCGCATGCTGCTTTGGCGGAAACGTGCTGGCCCTCATGCGCGCGCGTCCCGCGCATAGCACAAGCCCAAGGCGACCTAGGCGCCCGCATGCAGGCGTTGTTCGACCGTATGCCGCCCGGACCCGTCGTCCTGGTAGGCAGCGATATCCCGGGGATTTCGCCCGCCCACATCGCGGAAGCCTTTCGGCAGCTCGGCCAAGCCGATGCCGTGTTCGGCCCCGCGCGAGACGGCGGCTATTGGCTGGTGGGTTTCAAGCGCAGTCCGGGACGTCTCGCCCCGTTCCATGACGTGCCATGGTCCACCGACCGGGCGCTCGCGGCGACCTGTGCAAATCTAAAAGGACGAAGGATCGCGTTTGCCGCAACACTCGGCGATGTGGACACGGCCGAGGACTTGAAGCGTCAGCGCGGAGTTGTGGAGCGTCTCGTTCGGTCGAGTTAACTGGCAGACTTAGTCCTTCTTCTTCTCCTTTTTGCCCTCGGAGAGCCGGGGCAGGAGCTCGACAAAGGAGCAGGGGCGGTGGCGCGCGTCGAGCTGGAACTTCAGAATGCCGTTCCAGGCGTCTTCGCACGCGCCCGGCGATCCGGGCACGGAGAAGATCAGCGTCTCCTTGGAGAGGCCGCCGCAGGCCCGGCTCTGCACCGTGGACGTGCCGACCGTCTGATAGCTGAGCATGTGGAACAGTACGGAGAACCCATCGATCTCCTTGTCGAACAGCGGACGCACCGCTTCGGGCGTCACGTCGCGCCCGGTAAAGCCGGTCCCGCCCGTGGTGATGACGACGTCCACGTCATCCTTCTTGACCCATGCCTTGACCGCTTTGCGGATGGACTTCTCGTCGTCCGGCGAAACCATCCGGTCGGCGATAATGTGCCCGGCCTCTTCGATCATCTTGACGAGGAGGGGCCCCGACTTGTCCGTCTTGGGCGTGCGCGTGTCGGAAATGGTGAGCACGGCGATACGCAGGGGAACGAAAGAGCGGGTGTAGTCGATGCGGGCAGACATGATGATGGTCCTCCAGCCTTCTGGCTGATTGGCTCAAGGGCTGATCACTCTATTGGAGCGTAGTCAGTCTTTCCTTGAGCATGAGCAAATCGCGCCAGGCAAAGCGCTTCGCCTCCGGCGAACGAAGCAGATAGGCAGGATGTAACGTCGCCAGGGTCGGGATGTCGCGGTCTTTTGCGTGATATAGTTTCCACTTGCCCCGCAGCCGCATGATGCCTTCGGTCGTTTCGAGTATCGATTTGGCGGCCGCGCCGCCGAGCAGCACGATCACCTCCGGCGCCAGCAATTCGATCTGCCGTGCGAGGAACGGTGCGCAGGACTGAATTTCCTGGGGCGTTGGCGTGCGGTTGCCCGGCGGACGCCAATAGATCGTGTTGGTGATGTAGACCGACGTCTCGTCGAGGCCGATCGCGGCCAGCATCTTGTCCAAGAGCTTGCCGGCCCGCCCGACGAAGGGCTTGCCTTGCAGATCCTCGTCGCGCCCCGGCGCCTCGCCGATCAGCATAACCTTGGCCTGCTCGCTCCCGCGCGAAAAGCAGGTGGTTTTCGCCGTGCGCTTCAGAGCACAGCCATCGAACGCGGCCGCAGCGGCCCCGAGCTCGGACAGGCTCGTGATTCCATCGAGCGCCGGCGCGGGCGCATTCGCCTGCGGCGGTGCTGCAGGCGGCCGCTTGGCCCTGGGTGGGGTTGCTGGCGGGGTCGTCGACCGTGCCGCCGACCGGGCGGTTGGCGCCTGCCGCGGATCGGCTCTCGGCGTCTTCTTGAGGTCGTCCTCGTGCAGCGAGGCGGCTTCGGATGCGGCAAAACGATCGACCGGAACGTCCCCGATGGCCTCGTCCACGCCCATCGCGGCGTACCAGGCGAGCAGGTCCGAGGCTTGTTTTGCGGCGCTTTCTCTCATTTGCTTGGGGACAGCCGATCCGATATTTGTCAGTCCGGGACACCAAACGCGTCTGTAGCACCAAATTTGCCGCGGACGTTGAAACAGCTGGGCGTGGCTGGGCGCGCCACACAAAAACAGAAAGGGCTGAGATGAACGATCAGGTCGAACGGGACGTGATGGAGTTCGATGTAGTGATCGTGGGCGGCGGACCCGCGGGGCTGTCCGCGGCGATCCGGCTCAAGCAACTTGCGGCCGAGAAAGACAAGGAGATTTCCGTCGTCGTGCTCGAAAAGGGGTCCGAGATCGGCGCCCATATCCTTTCGGGCGCCGTGGTCGATCCCGTCGGGCTCGACAAGCTGATCCCTGATTGGCGCGAAAAGGGCGCCCCGCTGACCGACGCGGTCACCAAGGACCTGTTCTATTATCTCGGCGAAGCGGGCGAGATCCGCTTGCCCAACCTCTTCATGCCGCCGTTGATGAACAATCACGGCTGCTACGCGGGCAGCCTCAGCAATCTCACCAAATGGCTCGGCGAACAGGCCGAGGCGCTCGGTGTCGAGGTCTATCCGGGCATCGCGGTCGCCGATGTGATCATCGGCGCGGAGGGCGCCGTCGAAGGCGTGATCACCGGCGATCTCGGCGTGGCGCGCGACGGCAGCCACAAGGACAGCTTCACGCCGGGCATGGCGCTGATGGGCAAGTACACCTTCTTCGCGGAGGGCGCGCGCGGCTCGGTCACCAAGCAGCTCATCAAGAAGTTCGGTCTCGACGAAGACAGCGGCCCGCAGAAATACGGCATCGGCTTGAAGGAACTCTGGGAGATTCCGGCCGAGAACCACAAGCCCGGTCTCGTGCAGCACACGATGGGCTGGCCGCTCGACGACAAGACCGGCGGCGGCTCCTTCCTCTATCACTTCGGCGACAATCTGGTCTCGGTGGGCTTCGTCGTCCATCTCGACTACGCCAATCCATACCTCAACCCGTTCAAGGAATTTCAGCGCTCCAAAACCAGTCCCGTGATCGCGCGGCATCTGGAGGGCGGCAAGCGCCTCGCCTATGGCGCCCGGGCGCTGACCGAAGGCGGCTACCAGGCCGTCCCGCAGCTTGCGTTCCCGGGTGGCGCGCTGGTGGGCTGCGCCGCCGGCTTCATGAACGTGCCCCGCATCAAAGGGTCTCACAACGCGATGCTCTCGGGCATGATGGCCGCCGAAGCGGCCTTCGATGCGCTCGACGCTGGCCGGTCCGCAGATACGCTTCTCGAATACATTCAGGCCTACGAGGCGAGCGCGCTGGCCAAGGAATTGAAGAAGGTTCGCAATGTGAAGCCGCTATGGTCGCGGTTCGGTACGCGGCTCGGCGTCATGCTCGGCGGCCTCGACATGTGGCTCAACACCATCTTTCCGTTCCTCGGTCACACGCTCAAGCATAAGAAGCCCGATTATGCGAGCCTCAAGTCCGCGGCGAAGGCGAAGCCGATCGAATACCCCAAACCGGACAACGTCCTGACCTTCGACATCCTCTCGTCGGTGTTCCTGTCCAACACCAACCATGACGAGGACGAGCCCGTGCATCTGAAGCTCACCGATCCCGACATACCGATCGAGGAAAATCTGCCGCATTACGACGAGCCGGCGCAGCGCTATTGCCCGGCCAATGTTTACGAGGTGGTCGAGGAGGGCGATACGGTGCGGTTCCAGATCAACGCGCAAAACTGCGTGCACTGTAAGACCTGCGACATCAAGGATCCGGCCCAGAACATTACCTGGGTTGTGCCGGAGGGCGGCGACGGGCCCAACTACGCCAACATGTAGCCGCGCCAACATTACGGAATTCTCAAACATGTAGCCGGGCCAACATGACGGACTTCGCATCTGGCCCAAGCGCTTGGGCCACAAACGCGCCGCGTTTCAACCCAAATATAGTTTCCCAGGACAGGGCAAAGCGCTTAGCCTGTCTCGATGCGATCAACCAGCAAGCTTGGGGCGGCGGAAGCCGGGCCGACAACATGACGAATCCTGACACCGGACGTATGAGCAAGTGGGCGTTTCGGTCAGTTGTTTTAATCGCGCTTCTCGCGGCTCCGACTGCCTATTCGGAGGTGGTCGCCAAGAAGCCGGAGATGTCGGGTGCCCAAACGCTTCTCGGCAATTACCTTGCCGGCCGCATCGCTCGCCACAACCAGGACATCGAAGCCGCGGCCGAGTTCTATACCAAGGCCCTGGAGGCCGATCCGGAGAACGAGGCCATTCTCGAGCAGGCCTTCCTGCTGGAAGCCCGCGCCGGTCATTGGGACCGTGCGAGCGAACTCGCCCGCGATCTCGTGAAAGTAGAGCCCACGCATCGCGTCGCCCAGTTTCTGCTGGCCATCAACGCATTCAAGCAGGGTGACTACAAGCTGGCCGAGGAGCACTTTTCCGAGGCGCGGCAGGGACCGACAGTCGATCCGACCACGACGCTGGCGCGCGCCTGGGCTCAGGAAGCGCAGGGCGAACACACCGAAGCATTCGATACCCTCGACACGCTCAGCACGGCCAATTGGGCGAATTTCTACTTGCTCTACCATCGCGCTTTGATTGCCGATGTCGCGGGCCGGCATCAGCTGGCCAACAAGTCGTACGATGCAGCCTTCAAGCGGAACCCCAGGACCCTGCGGGTCGTGGACGCCTATGCGCGCCACGCCGCTCGTAGCAACCGGTCCGATCTCGCCATTGCGGCGCTCAAGTTGCATATGGCGAAGACATTGCCTCACCCGGTCACCGAGGCTCTGCTGAAGGAGATCGAGGATGGCGGCACGCCTGATCTGGTCGTCAGCAACCCGACCGAAGGTCTCGCCGAGGTCTTTTACGGTATCGGCAGCGTCGCCGTGGGCGAAGGCAATCTGGAGGCCGGCACGCAGTATTTGAAATTCGCGTTGCTGCTACGGCCCGACTTCCCCTTGGCGCAGGTCGCGCTCGCGGAGGCGTACTCGGAGGCGGAGAAGTACGAGGACGAGATTGCCGCGTTCGACGAGATTCCGCCGTCCTCGCCGCTGTGGCTGAATGTGCAGATTCAGAAGGCGTTTGCCATGGCCTCGCTCGACCGCATCGACGATGCCAAGGCCGTGCTTGACGAACTCATCGCCGCGAACCCGGATGACATCCGCCCGCTCGACGCGCTCGGCAGCATCCTCCGGTCGAAGGAGCGCCATGAGGAGGCGCGCAGCTATTACACGCGCGCGATCGAGCTTTTGGACAAGCCGACCCAGCGCAACTGGGCGCTCTTCTATGCGCGCGGCGTGACCAACGAGCGTCTGAAGGACTGGCCCGCGGCAGAGGCCGACTTCAAGAAGGCCCTGGAACTGAACCCGGACGAGTCGCTCATCCTGAATTATCTCGGCTACTCCTGGGTCGACCAGGGGATGAACCTCGAGCAGGCCATGGACTACATCCGCAAGGCGGTGAGTCTGAAGCCCGACGACGGCTACTACGTGGATAGCCTCGGCTGGGCCTACTACCGGCTCGGGAACATGCCTCAGGCCGTCGAGCACTTGGAGCGCGCGGTCGAGTTGCGGCCT
>JARRPE010000150.1:0-5183 GCA_037383205.1 Methyloceanibacter sp. | reverse complement strand
TGTTGGTCGGATTCTGGTGAACCGCCGTGAAGACTTCCTCCGGAACCTGATCGCGCACGGTCTCGAGGATCTCCAGCTCGCGCCCTTCTGGCAGCGCCTTCGGTGCCGCTAGCTCGGAATTCTGAAAGTAGCTTTCGACACGCTCGTACTGGCCGAAGAACAAATTCTTGTTCGTCCACTCGAAGTCGAACGCGAGGTTGAGCGCTTGACGCACGCGCCGGTCCTGAAATTTTGGACGCCGCTGGTTCAGCACGAAGGCCTGCATCGGCATGCCGCGTTTGAGCCTGACCTCTTGCCGCTCGATCTCGCCGTTCTCGATGGCCGGAAAGTCATAGGCCATGGCCCAGTTCTTGGAGCTCGTCTCGTTCCAGTAGTCGAGATTGCCGGCCTTGAAGCTCTCGAAGGCGACGGTGGTGTCGCGATAGGAATCGAAGCGGATCTCGTCGAAGTTCCACATCCCCTTGTTCACCGGCAGGTCCTTGCCCCAATAGTCCTCGACCCGCTCGAAGCTGATGGAGCGCCCGGGGCTGACCGACTTGACCCGGTAGGGGCCGGAGCCGAGCGGCGGCTCCATCGTGGTCTTCATGGGATCGCGCTTCTCGCCGTCGGCGTTCGTACCGGTCCAGAAATGTTTCGGCAGGATGGTGAGTTGCCCCATGATCATCGGCAGCTCACGGTTCCCCTTGGTGTCGAAATAGAAGGTGACCTCGTTGTCCCCGGTCTTCTCCGCGCGCGTCACGTTCTTGTAGTAGAGGCCCATCCGCGGATTGGCCTCCTTGTTCACCTTGAGACTGTAAATCACATCCTCGGGCGTGATCGGCTCGCCGTCGTGCCACCGGGCTTCGTCGCGCAGCTTGAACGTCACGGAAGAATAGTCGTCCGGATAGGATGCGGACTCCGCGATGAGACCATAGGCCGTGGACGGCTCGTCGATGCTGTCGGACAAGTCGAAATGGGTGAAGTCCGGCGGGTATTTCGGCTCACCCACCAACGACAGAGCATGATGTTTTGTCTGGCCAGACGATGCCTCGCCATCCGGTTTGGCCGCCTGGGCGCTGGCGGGTTCCGAAGCCGTCGTTTCGGCAAGCGCCGGCCCAAGCAGAAGCACCGTGAGCGCCGCGGCGAGAGAAAGTCGTGAAAATACCATGGGAAAATAAGCACCGTTTTGCGTTGACGGGATTGTCCGGACGAGGCGGCGTCCAGCACAGCCGACTTGGCGTCCGCGCTCGTGCGATCCTCGCCTGAAACCCTGCGATGGGGCCTCCAAAACGTCGTTGGACGAAAAAGTTAGCATGCCGGGGTGCCGGTCCAAATGAATTATCGGTCATGTCGCGGACGCTTGGCCGCCCGGCTCGGGCGGTTGATTGGATTGGAGCGTTCGAGCGCTCAAAGAAAAAGGGCCCCCGGTAAAAGGGGCCCTTGATCGGTTCGGTCCGGCTGCAACCGGATGGATCTAGATGCCGTCCGGCTTGCCGTCGGGATAGACCGGCTGCGGCTGCGAAGACGTGCTGCCGCTGTCATCCGAAGCGCTGCCGCTGTCATCAGAAGCGCTCGGCTCGTCTGCCTGTGTCGTCGTCGACGAAGGGTCGGAGGGAACGACAGGCTGCGGCTGGTTGGGCGAGGGCGGCTCACCCTTGTGCGGCAGCGAGGGCGCATCTTCCGACACCATCGGCGAATTCACGATCGTGTCGCTGTCGCTAGCGGTGTCCTCTGCCGCGGCCGGTGTATCCGCGTCGGCGTCCGATGATTCCGAGGCAGCAGGCTCCTCCGCGGGCATGGCCGCGTCCTCGGCAGGAGCGCCCTCTTCGGCCGGCTCCATCGCCTCTTCCGCAGGTGGCGCGGCCTCTTCGGTCGGCTCCATCGCCTCTTCAGCGGACTCCTCTGTGGCCGGCTCTTCAGCCGGCGCAGCTTCGTCCTCGGCAGGGGCAGCCTCGTCGGCCGGCTTGGACTCTTCCGCGGCAGGAGCGGCGTCCTCTCCAGCCATGCCCGGATCGTCGGCGTTCTCCGACTGGGCTTTCTCCTCAGCGGGAGCTGCCGCGGCGTCGCCAGCCGGAAGCTCCGGCGGGTTTTCGGTCTGACTGCGCAGATACGCGATCACATTTGCTCGCTTCTTCGCTTCGGCAATGCCCGGATAAGCCATCGTTGTGCCGGGTGCGAACGCTTGAGGATTTTCCAGCCAAGCGTCCAACCGCTCATAGGTCCAGGCGCCACCTTTGTCTTTGAGCGCTTGCGAGTAGCTGAACCCCTCTTTCTTAGCGAGCTCCGCGCCCACAACGTTGTGCAGATTCGGACCAACCATGTTCGGGCCACCGGCCTCGAAGGAATGACAGACCTTGCAGAGCGCTGCATCCTGCTCGCCCTTGGTCGCGTCGGCCTCCGCGAGAAGCGTCAGGATTTCTGGCGCTGCCTTGTCGGGGCTCTCTTCCGCTTCCGCGGATTCGTCCGCCGCGGGAGCGGCAGCAGGCTCTGGGATCGGCAGCGGTTCGTCGCTGTTCTGGTTCAGATAGGCAATCACATCCGCACGTTTCTGGAGGTCCTTGATGCCGGGGAAGGCCATGGTCGTGCCAGGCGCGAAGCCGGCCGGGTTTTCAAGCCAGTGATTAAGGTTCTCGAAGGTCCACTCGCCGCCATGATCCTTGAGGGCCGCCGAGTAGCTGAAACCTTCATGCGCGGCGATCTTATGTCCGACCACACCGTAGAGGTCGGGGCCGATCATGTTCGGGCCGCCTTTTTCGAAGCTATGGCAAACTTTACAAAGTCCGGCGGCTTGTTCGCCCTTGGCCGGGTCGGCCTTGTTCAACGCCACGATAAAGGCCGCGCCCTTATCTTCTTCGCCCTTCTTCTCGTCGCCTTGAACAGGTTCTTCCTCGGCGCCGGCCACCTCGTAACCTGGCGTTTCGGGTGCATGTTCTTCGTACGCGATGTTAATGAGCGTTCGCGTACCAAAGAATAGCAGCAGTGCCAACAGCACCGCCATGGCCACTTTGTTCAAGTAGTAGTAGTTCATGTTGGATATCCCCGCGGCAGGAAACAGAGGCTACTTCAGAATAGCTCTTGCGACGCTGGCTGACACTATAAGGGCCCGACCGTTGTTGCAACTGAGAGAATCAGCGCAGCGTGCAAGGTCAGACCACTAGGCATTCGAAGGCTAACAAACGGGAAACTATGACAAAATCAATAGTCGTCATTCCTGCAAGGCGTGCCGCCACCCGTCTGCCGGACAAGCCTCTGGCCGAAATCGCGGGCGAGGCCATGATCGTTCACGTCTGGCGCCGTGCCACCGAGTCGGAGTGCGGCCCCGTGTTGGTGGCCACCGATTCCCAGGAAGTGCAGGATGCCGTTGCGCGCGCAGGTGGCGCGGCGGTTCTGACACGCGCGGACCATGCAAGCGGCTCCGACAGAATCCACGAAGCGCTGCAGTCTGCAGACCCGGAGCGGCAGTTCGATATTGTGGTCAATCTACAAGGCGATCTGCCCACGCTTGATCCCGCGCTGGTCCGCAAATGCGTCGAGGCCCTCGAGGAAGGTGAAGCGGATATTGGCACGATCGCGGCCGAAATCGTCCGCGAGGAGGAGCGCGAAAATCCCAACGTGGTGAAGGTTGTGGGATCTCCCCTGTCGCGCGGCGGCATTCTGAACGCCCTCTACTTCACGCGTGCCACGGCGCCGCATGGAGACGGGCCGCTCTATCATCACATCGGCCTCTACGCCTATCGTCGGGCCGCGCTCGAGCAGTTCGTGGGCTTGCCCCCATCGCCACTCGAAACGCGCGAGAGACTGGAGCAGCTGCGGGCGCTCGAGTCGGGCATGCGTATCCATGTCGGTCTCGTTGACACGGTTCCGCTCGGTGTCGATACTCCGGCCGACCTTGAGCGGGCGCGCGAAATTCTTGAAACCGCATAAGAATTTCCAAGTTTCACCCGCATAGCCGAAGATGAAGTCCAAGACAGCGATGGCCACGAAGCGCGCAAATCGAATCGCCTTCCAGGGGGAGCCGGGTGCGAACTCGCACCTTGCGGCCAATGATGCCTACCCGGATATGGAGGCGGTGCCGTGTGCGACCTTCGAGGATGCGCTCGCCACCGTCAAAACCGGCGCGGCGAAGCTCGCGATGATTCCGATCGAAAACTCGGTTGCGGGCCGTGTCGCCGACATCCATCATCTGCTGCCCCATTCGGGGCTCTATATCATCGGCGAGCATTTCGAGCGCATCCGGCATCAATTGCTCATTCTGCCAGGCGCTAAGCTGGCGGATCTCAAATCCGTGCACAGCCACATCATGGCGCTCGGCCAATGCCGGAAGATCATCGCCGACTTGAAACTCAAGCCCGTGACCGAGGCCGACACGGCCGGGGCCGCGCGCCACGTCAGTGAGGCAGGGGACCCGACCCAAGCGGCGATCGCCTCGAAGCTTGCCGCCGAGATTTATGGACTGCGCGTCGCAAAGAAAGATGTCGAGGATGCAGCCCACAACACCACGCGTTTCGTGGTGTTATCCGAAAAGCCCGTGAAGACCAAGCCCAACGACGGCCCGGTGGTCACGACTTTCGTATTCCGGGTCCGCAACGTGCCCGCGGCCCTCTACAAGGCGCTCGGCGGTTTCGCCACGAACGGGGTGAACATGACCAAGCTGGAATCCTATCAGCTCGAAGGGTCCTTCAACGCGACCATGTTCTACGCCGACATCGAGGGCCATCCCGACTCGCGGCCCGTGCAGCTCGCCATGGAGGAGCTCGACTTCTACACGAGCGAGATCACGCTCCTGGGCACTTATCCGGCGAGCCCCTTCCGGCGCACGCTGAAGGCATAAGCGCCCCGCGCCTGGACAGCCTGCCGCCACAAAACGGCGCTAGGAACGGAACGCAATTATGTTTGGGGGTCTTTTGATCCCGACCCGGCGTGTCGGTAGCAGGCGGAGGTCAGATGAGCACGAAATCCCCATCGAAAGCATGTACACCGGTTCTCGGGGCGGCTTTGGCGGGCTTGGCGGTGGCCGCTTCGGTCACCGTCAGCGACGCCTGCACCCGCATTCTCTATGAGACCGGAAGCAATGACTACATCGTTGGCCGCAGCATGGATTGGGCCGACAATACGCAGACCAACCTTTGGGCTTTTTCGAAGGGCATGGAGCGCAACGGCGGCTTCGGCGAAGGATCGTTCACCTGGACCTCGAAATACGGTTC
>JARRPE010000149.1:0-6645 GCA_037383205.1 Methyloceanibacter sp. | reverse complement strand
GGATCGTAATTGAGGATGGGACCGAGCCATTTCTCGGCTTCCTCAAGCGCCCATCCCTTGCGTGCCGCGTAGTCGGCGACCTGATCGCGGCCAATTTTGCCGATGCCGAAATAGCGTGCGTCCGGGTGCGAGAAATAGAGACCCGAAACGGCAGCGCCCGGCCACATAGCGCACGACTCGGTGAGCTTCATGCCGATCTCCGCTTCCGCATCCAGCAGGCGGAATAGCGTGCGCTTCTCCGTGTGGTCCGGCTGGGCGGGATAGCCCGGCGCCGGACGGATGCCCGCATAGCCTTCGGCGATCAGGGCCTCGTTCGAGAGATTCTCGTCCGGTGCGTAGCCCCAGAGTTCGCGGCGCACCTTCTCGTGCATCGCCTCGGCGAAGGCCTCGGCCAAACGGTCCGCGAGTGACTTCACCAGGATCTTGGAATAGTCGTCGTTGGCGCGATCGAAACGGCGCGCAACATCGTCCTCGCCGATACCGGCGGTCACGGCGAAGCCGCCCACATAGTCCGGCAGTCCCGTCTTCTTGGGCGCAACAAAGTCAGCCAGCGCCAGATTCGGCTTGCCGGAATCGCGCGCCATCTGTTGCCTCAACGTATGGAAGGTCGCGAAGGGCTTGTCACGGCTCTCGTCCGTATACAGCTCGATGTCGTCGCCAACGCTGTTCGCGGGCCAAAAGCCGACCACGGCCTTGGCCGTCAGCCATTTCTCGTCGATCAGCTGCTTCAGCATGGCTTGCGCGTCTTCGAAGAGCGGCCGCGCCGCCTCGCCATATTTGTCGTCCTCGAGAATGCGCGGGTACGTACCCTTCAGTTCCCAGGCGTGGAAGAACGGCGTCCAGTCGATGTAGCGCGCCAACTCCGCCAGATCGTAGGCCTCGAAAGTCCGCGTTCCCAGAAACGATGGCTTGGGCGGCGTATAGTCTTTCCAGTCCAGCTTGAGGGCATTGGCGCGCGCCTGCTCGATGCTCGCCCGCGCCTTCTCCGCCTGGCCCCGGGCGTAGGACTCGGCCATCTTGGCGTACTCGGCACGGACCTTCGCGATGTGCTCGTCGCGATGCTCCTTCGAAATCAAACCCGACACGACGCCTACCGCGCGGCTGGCATCCGTAACGTAGATCGCCTGGTTGCGTTGGTAGTTCGGGCTGATCTTGACGGCCGTATGCACTTTGCTCGTGGTTGCGCCGCCGATCAGCAGCGGAATGTCGAAGCCTTCACGCTCCATCTCGGAGGCGACATGGCACATCTCGTCGAGGGATGGCGTGATTAAGCCCGACAGGCCGATAATATCGACGTTCTTTTCCTTCGCGGTTTCGAGGATGACCTGCGAGTGCACCATGACTCCGAGGTCGATCACCTCGTAATTGTTGCACTGGAGCACAACGCCCACGATGTTCTTGCCGATGTCGTGGACATCGCCTTTGACCGTCGCGAGCAGGACTTTGCCGGCCGCGGGCCGATCGACGAGGCCAAGCTCTTCCTTTTCCTTCTCCATGAAAGGCATGAGATACGCGACGGCCTGCTTCATCACGCGTGCGGACTTCACCACCTGCGGCAGAAACATTTTTCCTGCGCCGAACAGATCGCCGACGACATTCATGCCGTCCATCAGCGGGCCTTCGATCACATGCAACGGCCGTTCGGCGCGTTGCCGCGCTTCCTCGGTATCTTCCTCGACATAGGCGCCGATCCCATGCACGAGCGCGTAAGTAAGCCGCTCCTCGACAGGCTTCTCGCGCCACGAGAGGTCCTTCTCCTTGCCGGCCGATGCACCGCCCTTGTATCGCTCGGCGGCTTCCAGCAAACGGTCCGTCGCGTCCTCGCGCCGGTTGAGGATCACATCCTCGACGAGCTCCCGCAGTTCCGGTTCGATGTCGTCGTACTGGCCCAGCTGTCCTGCATTGACGATCCCCATATCCATGCCCGCCTGGATGGCGTGATAGAGAAAGACCGTGTGCATGGCCTCGCGCACGCGCTCATTGCCGCGGAACGCGAAGGACAGGTTCGAGACGCCGCCCGAAACGTGCACATAAGGCAGTTCGGCCTTGATGCGCCGCGTGGCCTCGATGAAGGCGCGGCCGTAATCGTTATGCTCTTCAATGCCGGTCGCGACCGCGAAGATGTTGGGATCGAAGATGATGTCCTCGGGCGGGAAGCCGACCTTCTTCGTCAACAGGTCGTAGGCCCGCTTACAGATCTCGAATTTGCGCTCGGCCGTTTCCGCCTGCCCGGTTTCGTCGAACGCCATCACGACCACGGCCGCGCCATAGCGCAACACCTTGCGTGCTTGCTCCAGGAACGGCTCTTCGCCCTCCTTCATGCTGATGGAGTTCACCACCGCCTTGCCTTGCACGCATTTCACATTTTGACGAGTCCAACATGATCGGCACGCGCGAAATGTCAGGCTCCGCCGCGATCAAATTGAGGAAGGTCCGCATGGCCTCCTCTGAATTCAACATGCCCTCGTCCATGTTGATGTCGATCATGTTCGCGCCGTTCTCGACCTGCTGGCGCGCTACTTCGAGCGCAGCCGCATAGTCGTTGGCTTCGATCAGTTTGCGGAAGCGGGCGGACCCTGTGACGTTGGTCCGCTCGCCAACCATCACGAAATTCTGGGCAGCGTTGGTCACTTGCTATTCACCTGTACGAGTTTAGCCGTGCACGAAGGGCTCGAGGCCGGAGAGACGAAGCGCATGCTCCACCTCGGGGATCACGCGCGGCTTATAGGGCGCCACCGCTTCCGCGATGGCCTTGATGTGTTCGGGCGTCGTGCCACAGCAACCGCCGACGATGTTGATCAGGCCGTTCTTGGCCCAATCCTCAAGCAGCGCGGCCATTTGCGCCGGCGTCTCGTCATACGCGCCCATCTCGTTGGGCAGCCCGGCGTTGGGATAGATGCTGACATAGGTATCCGTCACGTGCGCGATCTCGTCCACGGACGGCCGCAGCTGTTCGGCGCCGAACGAGCAATTGAAGCCGATGGAGAACGGCCGCAGATGGCGCATGGAGTACCAGAACGCCTCGGGCGTCTGTCCAGACAGGTTGCGCCCGGAGAGGTCGGTGATCGTGCCCGAAATCATGACCGGCAGTTTCACGCCGAGTTCGTCGAAAACCTCTTCGACCGCGAAACCCGCCGCCTTCGCATTCAACGTATCGAATACGGTCTCGATCAAAATCAAGTCCACGCCGCCTTCGATCAGACCGCGCGCCTGGGTCGAGTAAGCCTCCACCAGTTCATCGAAGCTCACATTGCGGAAGCCGGGGTTGTTGACGTCGGGCGAGATCGAGGCCGTACGGTTGGTCGGACCAATGGCGCCGGCCACGTAGCGCGGCCGGTCCGGCGTCTTGGCCTCGAACTCGTCCGCGGCCTCGCGGGCGAGCTTGGCGGCCGCGACGTTCATCTCGTAACTCAAATCCTCAAGGCCATAATCAGCCTGGCTGATGGCTTGAGCATTGAACGTGTTCGTCCCGATGATATCCGCGCCTGCTTCCAGATAGGCTCGATGGATGTCGCGGATGATGTCGGGCTGGGTCAGCACCAACAGGTCGTTGTTGCCCTTCAGATCGCGGTCGAAGTCCTTGAATCGCTCGCCGCGATAGCCGTCCTCGTCCAGCTTATGGCGCTGGATCATGGTGCCCATGGCGCCATCGAGGATGAGGATGCGCTCTTTGACGGCCTCATAGAGATGCTGAATTCGTTCCTCGCGCGTCATGACGCTACCTTTGCGATCTTTGCGGGCTCCGAGCCCGCATCGGCCTTCTTCGAGAAGGCCTTTGCGGGGCGTAGTCCCAGCAGATGGCAAATCGCGTAGACGAGATCTGCCCGGTTCAATGTGTAGAAGTGGAACTCGGTGATGCCTTGATCCACGAGCCCCAAGACCTGTTCCGCCGCGATGGAGGCCGCCACCAGATGGCGGGTCTCCTGATCCTCTTCCAGCCCTTCGAAGCGGTGGCCCAGCCAATCGGGCACGCTGGCACCGGAGCGCTGGGCGAAGCTCGCCGCCTGCTTGAAGTTGTGGATCGGGATCAGCCCCGGAATGATCGGAATGTCGATGCCTGCGGCCCGCACGCGATCCAGATAACGGAAATAAACTTCGTTATCGAAGAAGAACTGGGTGATCGCCCCCGTCGCCCCCGCGTCGACTTTAGCCTTCAGCATATCGATATCGGCTTCGACCGACGGCGACTCCGGGTGCTTTTCCGGATAGCAGCCGACAGAAACCTCGAACGGCGCAATCTTCTTGATGCCGGCGGTCAGATCCGCGGCATTCACGTAGCCTCCCGGCGTCGGCACATATTTGCCGCCCACGCCCTCCGGCGGATCACCGCGCAGCGCCACCAGGTGGCGCACGCCGAGATCCCAATACTCGCGGATGATCTCATCGATCTCTTCCTTGGTCGCACTGACACAGGTGAGATGGGCGGCGGGCTTTAGCGTCGTCTCGCTGAGAAGGCGCGCGACGGTGGCGTGGGTTCGCTCGCGCGTGGACCCTCCAGCGCCGTAGGTGACCGAAACATATTTCGGTCGCAGCGGCTCCAGTCGGCGGATGGAGCGCCAAAGCGTGTCCTCCATGGCCTGGTTGCGCGGCGGGAAGAACTCGAACGAAACGTCGATGGAGCCGCGTCCGAGAAAACGGCGCTTGGGCGGTTCCTGGTCCTGATTGTCTTGCTTAGCGGACTTTATGCGGCGACCTCCACCTTGTCATCCCGTTTTCTTGATTTGCCCGACGCGGCGGGCTTTTGGCCGAGCCACAGGGAGACGGTCAATTTACCGTCTGGAGATGTCTCGTCCGGCGATGCGGTGCCCTGCGGATTCAAATCTTGGAAGCTCAACAGCTTCAGCCCCGCGGCTTCCATCATGCGGCCGAGCTGGGCACGGCCGAATCCCAAACGGCGATGGGCCGATTGCTCCCGCAAAAACTCGAGCTCGTGCGGCGCGAAATCCACGACAAGCAAGCGGCCCCCAGGCGCGAGCAAACGCGCCGCTTCCGCAACGGCCGCCGCGGGATCGTCGAGAAAGTGCAGCACTTGATGAACAACGACGGCGTCCGCCGCGCCGTCGGGGAGCGGAATATTGTAAAGGTCGCCGTGGCGTACCTGTGCCTGTCCCAGTCCTTCGCGCTCCAACTTCGCCCTCGCATAAGCCAGCATGTCGTGGTTCAGATCGAAACCGAGCGCCTTATCCGCGCGCGGCCCGAACAGCTCGAGAATGCGCCCCGTGCCCGTGCCGAGATCGACCAGAAGCTCGAAGGGACCAGCTCCCAGCGCCTGTTCCATCGCCTTTTCGACCTGGCTTTCGGCTACGTGCAGCGCCCGGATCGAGTCCCATTCGGCGGCAGGGGCCTTGAAGTAGTCCTGCGCGGCGGCGGCGCGCGCCTTCTGGACCGCCTCGGCCCGTGCCCGGTCGCGCGCCAGCGTCAAGTCAGACGGATCGAGGCTATCGACAATGGCCCGTGCCAGCGCCCCTTCCGGGCCCGTATCGGCGATGCGGAAGAAAACCCATGAGCCTTCGCGATATCGCGTGATGATCCTCGCCTCGGCCATGAGCTTCAAATGCCGGCTGATGCGGGGCTGGCTCTGCACGAGGATCTGTGTGAGATCCTTCACGTTATGCTCGGTCGCCGCCAGTAGCGCTAGAATGCGCAGGCGCGTGGCCTCACCCGCCCCGCGCAGGGCAGCAAGTACCTGGGCGCTGGATAGGCCCTGCCCCGACTGAGGCCCGTCCGCGCCGGCGCGTCTCCCCGCCGCGGCCGGGGACGCCTCGCGGGCCTGAGCAGTTTCTTGGAGCGCATCTGACATAAAGATATGTTTATGTCAGCACAGGACAATGCGCAATAGCGATTTGTCGTCTGCGCCGCGTGGTACTACTTACACGTGCTATATTGTGCTATTTGTTCATTTGCGTGCATGTGACCAACATCACCGGGTAGGCTCAAAAGGACGGCAATCATGATTCCCATCGACGGACGGTTATTGTTTGAGGTGGCGCCCCGATTCAGCGGCGCGAGGGCTCGGCGGCAGAAAGAGATTATCGACGAGATCAGCCCGGTCCTGGCGTCGACGCTCGACGAGTACGACATCAACACGCGGCTGCGGATTGCCCACTTCATCGGGCAGACCTGCCACGAGTGCGCTGGGTTTCGCACGACCGAGGAGTTCGCCAGCGGAGAAGCCTATGAGGGGCGGCTCGATCTTGGAAACACCGAGAAGAACGATGGGAGGCGATACAAGGGACGCGGCATTCTCCAACTGACAGGACGCGCCAATTACAGACCCTATGGCGAGGCGTTGGGGCTCGATCTTGAGGGTAATCCCCTCCTCGCGGCTGAGCCGCGCATTTCCTTGAGGATCGCCTGCGAATATTGGAAACGCCGCAAGATCAATCCGGACTGCGACCGCGACGATATCGTCACGGTTACCCGGAAGGTCAACGGGGGCCGGCGCGGACTCGAGGACCGGCGCCGCTACACCGCCAAGGCCAAGGCCGCCGTTGCCCGCATCGAGGGCTTCATCATCGCCGGTGGCAATCCCGACAAACGTCCAGTTCTGCATCGGGGTTCGGTCGGAGAGGCCGTGAGCGACCTCCAGGAACAGTTGCGCGAGCCCGGCCATCCTCTCGCCATCGACGGGGACTTCGGCCCTGC
>JARRPE010000148.1:0-4336 GCA_037383205.1 Methyloceanibacter sp. | reverse complement strand
GGAGCACGCATTCGAACCCGAGAACGAAGTCGACCCCTCCAACTTCCTTATCCAGACGTTCCAGCTCGGTCTCCATCGACTTCACCATGTCTCGCGGCTCGGCGACGGTAAGCACCACCCCATCGTCGATGGCGCAAAAGAAGGACAAGGACCCATCGTCGTTCATGCGCTGAATGGAGCGGCAATAATAGTCTCCGCCAACGCGCACGACCACGGGGTGGGCCGCGAAGCTCATGGGTGCCAACGAGGACGGCTCGAGTCCAACCGAGCTTGCATATTCGAGGGCTGCCGGTTCGGCGTTGAGCTCATAAACGGTTCGCGTGGTCGTGTCGGAGGCCGTGACGACGAGCTTCGTCTCGGTCGGTTCGAAATGGTCGCAACAAAAACTCCGCACCGGGTGCTCGGTCTCGACGAGGAGCAGCAGCGCGGCGCCTCTGTGGACCCGCTCGTCATGAAGCAGGCTCGTGCCTGAGAGCGTGAGCCCATCGCCTGCCGAACCACCAACCAAAGGCACATCGCCCAGTGCCCAGGCGATGGCGGAGACAATCGCCTCCTCGCATCGGGACAGACCGTCGATCAGCGAGATGGCGAACAGATTTGCATGACGCTCCCCGCCCTCTTTGTCGAAGCGCGCGCGGAGACCCTGCACCACCTCGGAAGCGCGATCGACGCTGAGCGAGCGCACTTCGGGGATGACGCCACTGACGAAGCGGAAACCCGACTTCGGAAAGGTCACCACGAGAATGCTGCGCTCGCTGAAACCGTCGGGAGTGATCTCGCCGGACGTGCTGCACCCTGCGACCGGGACGCCCGGAAAGGCCTCCGCCAGGGCTACGCTGAGAGCCTCCGCCTCATAGGGCTGAGAGAAAAAGACCAAAATCTGGCTGATATCTGCCGGGTCCACGACGCCGGCGATTTCGGCGACCGCCGCTTTCGGGGTATCGGCACAGGTCCATGCCGTCTGGACGCCACAAGCCCGACGTTCTGCATGCGCTCTTGGCACAACCCGTTTCCTCCATCGCTCGTGGTGGGCCCGGTTCGCGTTATCCTGATCAACATCAGTGACTTCCGGGTCTCTTGCCGCGCCAAGCAGCGCCTTGCGACCAAAGTACAATACCCGCCCGCAGAAGCAATCAAAGGAGTGTCATATTCGCGATGCACTGCGGAGGCGTAGATCAGCTCCGGAGGGCCGGGAGCATAGGCTGCGGGCCGGACAGAAAACCCGCCAAAAACCGTGTCTGACGCTGCTTTGCTCCCAAAGTAGAATTTGGCCATTGAAGAAAGTCGACTAGGCTGTCCAGCAACCTATCGAGCATATCGGGCCGTGCCCGGGAAATCGGTGATGAATTCGCCGCTCGAGTATGGGTAAAAATTGGCGAAATCGCCGAAAATCTAGGGAGAAGGCAATGCTTCACGAGGTCATCGAAACCCTGAACGCACGCGTGGCTATCCGGTCGCGCTACGACAATTTCATCGGCGGCGACTGGGTCGCGCCGGTAGAGGGGCAATATTTCGACAATATCAGCCCTGTTACCGGTAAGACGGTCTGCCAGATCGCCCGCTCTCAAGCCGCCGATATCGAGCTCGCGCTCGACGCGGCCCACAAGGCGCGCGAAGCCTGGGGCAAGACCGCGCCGGCCGAGCGCGCGAAGCTCCTCAACCAAATCGCCGACCGCATGGAGGAAAACCTCCAGCTCCTCGCGGCTGTCGAGACCATCGACAACGGCAAGCCGATCCGCGAGACAACGGCGGCCGACATCCCGCTGGCGATCGACCATTTCCGCTACTTCGCCTCTTGCGTCCGCGCGCAGGAAGGCACGATCGGCGAAATCGACCATGACACCGTCGCCTATCACTTCCACGAGCCACTCGGCGTCGTCGGTCAGATCATTCCGTGGAACTTCCCGCTTTTGATGGCGTGCTGGAAACTCGCTCCCGCGCTTGCCGCCGGCAACTGCGTGGTGATGAAGCCGGCCGAGCAGACGCCCATGTCGATCATGGTGCTGATGGATGTGATCGGCGACATTCTGCCCGCGGGCGTCCTCAACATCGTGAACGGGTTCGGCGTCGAGGCCGGTAAGCCCCTCGCCCAGAACCCGCGCATCGCCAAGATCGCGTTTACTGGCGAAACCACGACCGGCCGCCTCATCATGCAGTACGCGTCTGAAAACCTGATCCCGGTGACGCTGGAGCTCGGCGGCAAATCGCCCAACATCTTCTTCGCCGACGTGATGGCCGAGAACGACGACTATTTCGACAAAGCGCTCGAAGGCTTCGCCATGTTCGCGCTGAACCAGGGCGAGGTCTGCACATGCCCGTCGCGCGCTCTGGTGCAGGAGTCGATCTACGACCGCTTCATCGAAAAGGCGATCGCCCGTGTCGAGAAGATCAAGCTGGGCAACCCGCTCGAGATGGACACGATGATCGGCGCTCAGGCATCTAACGATCAGCTTGAGAAAATCCTGTCCTATGTCGATATCGGCAACAAGGAAGGCGCCGAACTGCTGACCGGCGGTGAGCGTGCCGTCCATGAGGGCGATCTGGCCGAGGGCTATTATATGAAGCCAACGGTGTTCCGCGGCCACAATAAGATGCGCATCTTCCAGGAAGAGATCTTCGGTCCCGTTCTATCGGTGACGACCTTCAAGGACGATGCGGAAGCATTGGAGATCGCCAACGACACGCTTTACGGCCTCGGCTCGGGCGTGTGGACCCGCGACATCAACCGCGCCTATCATTTCGGCCGGGGTATCCAGGCCGGACGCGTCTGGACCAATTGCTACCATCTCTATCCGGCCCACGCGGCATTTGGTGGCTACAAGAAGTCTGGCATCGGGCGTGAGACCCACAAGATGATGCTCGACCATTACCAGCAGACAAAAAACATGCTGGTGAGCTACAGCCCCAAAGCGCTGGGCTTCTTCTAGGCCACAAGGGTCTAAGCGAGACAATCGTCATTGGCGGCCCGGCGCGAATTCTCGCCGGGCCGTTTCACGTTGAAGGACGAAGACGCTGGTTGAGCGGGTTCGGGGCGATGCACGCGGCTCTCGAGCTCATCGGCAGGCTCCGGAACAAGCACGGACCGCTGATGTTTCATCAGTCCGGCGGATGCAGCTACGGATCCGCTCCGATGTGCCACCTCGACCACGAATTTCCGCTGGGCGAGATCGGCGGTTGCCCTGTTTACATGGAGGCCGATCGGCTCGAAACTTATCGGGAGGGTCAGTTGACCGTCGACGTGGCCGCCGGCCAATGCTCCGCTTTCTCGATGGAGACTCCCGAGGGCTTTCGCTTTCTCCTGCGCAGCCGGGAATTCACTGACGCGGAAAAGGCCGCATTGGAGATTGCCGATCAGTCCGGCGGCGCCACGGCGCGACATGAAGGAGACCGGGTTAATGGTTGAACGGGTTCTAGCGACGGATGCGGCTCTCGAGCTCATCGACAAGCTCAGGGACAGGCATGGGCCGCTGATGTTTCATCAATCCGGCGGGTGCTGCGACGGCTCCGCGCCCATGTGCTACCCCGATGGCGATTTCCGAGTGGGCGGAAGCGACGTGCAGCTCGGCGAAATCGGCGGCTGTCCCTTTTTTATGAGCGCCGACCAGTTCGAATATTGGAAGCATACCCAACTCACGATCGACGTGGTCAAGGGACGCGGCGCGGGATTTTCTCTCGAAGCACCGGAAGGCGTCCGCTTCCTGACACGCGGCCGCGTCTTCACAGACGAAGAAGCGGACGCGCTAGCGGCGCAAGCGTAAGCGTTCCTAGACGAACAGTCTGGAATAGGAACTAGCGGCCGCGAATAGGGCCGGCCGCGGCCATGGCCGCCGCCGCATCGATGGCCGGCTGCTCCTGGCGGCTCAACTCGCCGAGCATGGCTTTGCCTATCTCGTGCTCGCCCATCACCACGAAATTCGCGCCGTGCTTGGCGAGGTGATCGATCTCCGCCTCCGAATGCGCGCGGGCCACGATGCGCAGATTCGGATTGATGGCGCGGGCCTGTTCGACAACCTGCCCGCCCTCGAAGGCATCGGGAATGGCAACCAAAAGGCATCGCGCTTCGCCGAGATTGGCGGACTTGATAACCTCGGGGTCGGCCGCATTGCCGTGCAGCGCCTCGATGCCCTTCGCGTTGAGGTCCGCGGCGTCCTCCGCATCGTCCTCGACGATGTAGACCGGGATGCCCTTCTTCCGAAGCTGCTTCGAGACGTATCGCCCGACGCGCCCGTGACCGATCAGAACCACGTGGTTGGTCAGTGTCGTCTCGGGAATGGGCTCGCGCGTCGGAGTCGCTTCCTGTTCCTCGCCCTCCTCTTCCGCCGCTTCCGGCGCCACC
>JARRPE010000147.1:0-5901 GCA_037383205.1 Methyloceanibacter sp. | reverse complement strand
GTCCTGGAACCTGTCCCGCATCCAGTCGCTGAGACATACCGGCGTGCAGGAGAACGTTCCCGCCACGCAGACGATCGGAGTCTACTTCACCTATATCAGCGCATGGGCCACGCCGGACGGTTTGGTGCATTTCCGGCCCGACATCTATAACCTCGATACGCGCGGAACCTACGCTTCGAACTATTAGGCGAAGAGCTTCGCTGCTACCTTCAGCGCTCGAACGCTGTTCGGCCGAGGCGGGTTCTAGGCGCACCAGTCCCGTTCCGGCGCTTTGTCGTCGTGGCCCCTAAAGTGATGCGTCTCGGCAGGCGTGTTCAGCTCATTGCTGCTTGACTGAGATATTAGGTATCACTAATTTAGACGTACCTAATGTAAGGTCAAAGAGCAACATGACAGGCGCCCCGAGAGATTTCGCCACCTTCGAAGCCAATGCCGCCCTTGTGGCAAGCATCCTGCGCACGCTCGCAAACGAGCGCCGCTTGATGATCCTGTGCAAGCTGGCCGAATGGGGCGAGGGGAGTGTCAGCGCATTGTCGGAGGCCGCTGGCCTATCGCAATCGGCGACGTCTCAGCATCTCGCCAAGATGCGGGATGAGGCCCTCGTCGATTTCCGGCGGGAAGGCCAGACGATCTGGTACCGCATTGCCGAGCCTCGCACCGAGCTCCTGCTCGGATATCTCCAGAAGCTCTTTTGCCCTGACGACTGAGTTCAGATTCAAGATCAGGAGCCCTCTATGAGCCTTCCCACCATTAGCCCCAAAGACGCCAAACGTCTGATCGACCAAGGCGGAACGTTGGTCGACATTCGCAATGCGGACGAGCGCGCTCGCGAACTCATTCCGGGCTCCAAACATGGCGCCCTTGCGAGCCTCACCGAACTGCCGGATGCCTCCGCGCCGATCATCTTCCATTGCCGCTCCGGCGTTCGGACAGGGCAGAACGCGGGGCGCCTTCGGGCGGCGGCCCCTTGTGAGGCGTACATTCTCGAAGGCGGGCTCGAGGCCTGGAAAAAAGCCGGCCTGCCGGTCCAGACGGACTACCGCCAGCCGATCGAAATCAATCGCCAGGTGATGATCGGGGCCGGCAGCCTCGTTCTCCTTTTCGTTCTTCTGGGTACGTTCGCTTCGCCCGTCTTCTATGCTTTAGCGGGCTTCGTCGGTGCGGGGCTCATCTTTGGCGGCGCCACGGGGATCTGCGGCATGGCCAAGCTGCTCGCCGTCATGCCTTGGAACCGCAGCCCGGCCGGGGCCTGACGGGAGTACTGATCGGTCGTGCGCCCACATCCCCCTTTAGATCGGGCGCACCCCGTCTCTGCGCGGCCGGCGGGTTCGCCGTATGCGTCCCAATCGACGAGACGCTGGGGAGCTTCTTGGCGCAAGCTCATCGGGCTTCGGAATTTCACTCGCGAATGGCCTGGAAACCGCTAGTTTTCCACGGTTCAGAGGTTATTCTGAGCACCCCGGTTCTACTTTTTGGGTGGTGCTAGCGTCGCTGCACGACATGTGGTAGAGACAGCCAAATCAGCCTGAACCCGCCCGCTGAACCCATTTCAGGAGCGGCATTGCGCAGGCGAAACAAGTTTGAGCTCAAGGAGCAGTTTGAGATGACGGCCAGTGATTTTTTCAGCAAGCATGCAAAGGATACAGACCCGGCGCTTTGGGGCGCAATCGAGCGCGAAGGGCAGCGCCAGCAAGACGAGATCGAGCTGATCGCGTCGGAAAACATTGTCTCGCAGGCCGTGCTTGATGCCGTCGGAACGCTCCTGACGAATAAATACGCCGAAGGTTATCCGGGACGCCGTTACTACGGTGGTTGCCAATATGTGGACGAGGTCGAGAACCTCGCCATCGATCGCGCCAAGCAGCTGTTCGACTGCGAGTTCGCCAACGTCCAGCCTCATTCGGGTTCGCAGGCGAACCAAGCGGTCATGCTTGCCCTGATCAAGCCGGGCGACACGATCATGGGCATGAGCCTCGCCGCCGGCGGCCACTTGACCCATGGCGCGCCGCCGAACGAATCCGGCAAGTGGTTCAACGCGGTTCAGTACGGCGTGACCGAGGACACCAACCTCATCGACTATGACGAGGTGGAGCGTCTCGCCAAGGAGCACAAGCCGAAGCTGATCATCGCCGGCGGCTCCGCCTATCCGCGCCAGATCGACTTCAAGCGCTTCCGTGAGATCGCCGATTCCGTCGGCGCTTATCTGCACGTCGACATGGCGCACTTCGCCGGCCTCGTGGCGGCGGGCCAGCATCCGAGCCCGCTTCCCTATGCCGACATTTGCACCACCACGACGCACAAGACCCTGCGTGGACCGCGTTCCGGTCTTGTGGTGTCGAACAACACCGATATCGGCAAGAAGATCAATTCGGCCGTGTTCCCCGGTCTGCAGGGCGGCCCGCTGATGCATGTGATCGCTGGCAAGGCGGTGGCCTTCGGCGAGGCGCTTCAGCCGTCGTTCAAGGCCTATGTTCAGCAGGTCGTGGACAACTGCAAGGCGCTCGGCCAGACGCTGGTCGACGGCGGTCTTGCGCTCGTCTCCGGCGGCACCGACACCCATCTCATTCTGGTCGATCTGCGGCCGAAGAAGCTGACGGGCAAGGCGGCGGAAGAGGCGCTCGGCCGCGCCTTTATCACCTGTAACAAGAACGGCGTGCCGTTTGATCCGGAAAAGCCCATGGTCACGTCGGGCATTCGCCTCGGTTCGCCCGCGGGCACGACGCGCGGCTTCGGCGTGCCGGAGTTCCAGGAGGTCGGCAGCATGATCCTCGAAGTGCTGGACGGTCTCGTCGCCAATGGCGAGGACGGCAACGGCGCCGTCGAGGAAAAGGTGAAGAAGCAGGCTATCGAGCTCTGCGGGCGCTTCCCGATCTACAAGGTCTAGGCGCTTAGGGTTGGTGTTGACGAAGAGGAGGGCGGTCGCCCATGCGGTGCCCTTATTGCGGCAGCACCAACACCCAAGTTAAGGACTCGCGCCCGAGCGAGGACCACACCACGATAAGGCGCCGCCGCGTCTGTGCAGACTGCGGCGGCCGCTTTACGACGTTCGAGCGCGTTCAACTCCGTGAACTGACGGTTATCAAACGGAGCGGACGCCGTATTCCGTTCGATCGCGACAAGCTGATGCGGTCCGTGCAGATCGCGCTGCGCAAGCGCCCGGTCGACCCCGAACGGACGGAGCGCATGGTCAGCGGTATCGTCCGCCGTCTCGAAAACATGGGCGAAAGCGACATCCAATCCGAGACCATCGGCCGTCTCGTGATGGAGGCGCTGAAGGCGCTGGACGACGTCGCGTATGTCCGTTTCGCGTCCGTCTACAAGAACTTCCGTGAGGCCAAGGATTTTGAGGCGTTGCTCGGAGAACTCTCCGGACCCGTCGCAGACGACGATGAGATAGATCCGGACGACCCGGACGCGCTCGACGACTGACCAAGGCTCTCTCATGACCACGCGCGATGCGCACCACATGACCCAGGCAATCCGGATCGCACGGCGCGGTCTTGGGCTTGCCTGGCCGAACCCGGCCGTCGGCGCAGTGGTTGTTGCACCCTCAGGCGAGATCGTCGGTCGGGGCTGGACCGCACCGGGCGGCAGGCCGCATGCGGAAGCGATCGCGCTGGACGAGGCAGGTCACCGCGCCGAAGGCAGTACGCTCTATGTCACGCTTGAGCCTTGCAACCATGAAGGCGGCCGGGGCGCGCCGTGTTCGAGTGTCATCATCGCGGCGCAGGTCAAACGGGTCGTTATCGGCGTTCGCGACCCGGACCCGCGTACAGCCGGAAGCGGTATCGAGCGGCTCATCAACGCGGGAATTGAGGTCACCGAGGGCGTCATGGCCGCTGAGGCCGCATCGGTCACCCTCGGACACCTGATGCGGGTCACCGAGGGCCGGCCAGCCGTCACGCTCAAACTGGCCCTTGGCGCCGACGGGCGCATTCCTCGGGGCGATGGCGAGCCGGTGTGGACGACAGGACCGCTGGCGCGGGCGCACGGCCACCTCTTACGCGCGATGAACGACGCTATTCTAGTGGGGCGTGGCACCGTGGAAGCGGACAATCCGTCCCTGACGTGCCGTTTGCCCGGCATGTCGTGCCGTTCCCCCGTCCGTGTCGTGATGGACCGGCGCTTACGGACCCCGCCGACCGCGACGTTGTTCGAGGATGTGATGGTGCCGGTCTGGATGATGTGCGCGGCTGGCGAACCTCAGCCCAATGCCGACCTGTTGCACGATCATGGCGCGGAGATCGTTCCAGTTCCGCTCGACGACATGGGCATGATCGATCCGGCATTACGCGCGTCCTGATCGAAGGCGGTCCGGCGGTCGCCGAATCCTTCGTCGCGGCCGATCTCGTCGACGAGGCGGTTATCTATCAGAGCCCCAATCCCGTCGGAGACGGTGGACTGATGCCGTTCGGCGGCGAGGGCCTTGATCGCTTGGCCAAAAACGGCCATTTCGCGCTTATTGCCACGCGCGCATTCGGCCCTGACCGGATGACGCGGTGGCGCAGGATAAGATCATGTTCACTGGCATTGTCAGCGGCCTAGGTACGCTCATCGGGCGCAAGGGCGGAACCTTCAAGATTCAGACGCCCTATAAGCCCAAGAGTCTCGAACTCGGCGCCTCTATCGCCTTCGACGGTTGCTGCCTGACATTGACCGAGATTAAGAACGTCAAAGGCGAGGGGGCGCGCGTTAAGGTCGATGTGTCCAACGAAACGCTCAGCCATACGACCATGGGCACGTGGCAGACGGGGCGCCGCATCAATCTCGAACGGGCGCTTGCGCTCGGTGAAGAGCTGGGTGGTCATATCGTCACGGGACATGTCGACGGCGTGGCGACGATCGTATCGCGATTTCCCGACGGCGACAGCACGCGATTCCTGCTGGAAGTACCGCCGGAGTTCACGAAATACGTTGCATCCAAAGGCTCCATCGCCCTGAACGGCGTGTCGCTTACGGTCAACGAAGTGGAAGGCCCGCGCTTCGACGTCAATATCATTCCCTTCACGCTCGAGCACACGAGCTGGGGAGACCGGCAGCCTGGCGATCTGGTAAACCTTGAAGTCGATCTGCTCGCGCGCTACGTGGCGCGATTGACGCAAGCGGAAGGAATGCATTCGTGACGGCTTTGACTGCGGCGGAAACCACCGAACTCAAACGGCTTCTGTCGCCCATCGAGGAAGTGATCGAGGATGCCCGCAACGGCAAGATGTTCATTCTTGTCGACGCGGAGGACCGCGAGAACGAAGGCGACCTCGTGATCCCGGCACAGATGGCCACGCCCGACGCCATCAATTTCATGGCTAAGCATGGACGCGGGCTCATCTGCTTGTCCATTTCCGCCGAACGCGCCAAGCAGCTGCATCTCGAGCTGATGTCCCAATCGAACCGGTCCCGTCATTCGACCGCGTTCACGGTGTCGATCGAAGCGCGGGAAGGTGTGTCGACGGGTATTTCTGCGCACGACCGCGCGCACACGATCTCCGTCGCAATCGATCCGACCAAGGATCATCGCGATATCGTCACACCCGGCCATGTGTTTCCGCTCTTGGCAAAAGAAGGCGGCGTCCTCGTGCGCGCCGGGCACACCGAAGCGGCGGTCGACATCTCACGGCTCGCGGGTCTCAATCCGGCCGGGGTGATCTGCGAGATCATGAATGACGACGGCACGATGGCCCGTCTGCCGGACCTCGTGACGTTCGCCGAGCATCATGGGCTGAAGATCGCGACGATCGCCGACCTGATCGCCTATCGCTTGCGTTACGATCATCTCGTCGAAGTCGTCGCCGATACGACGATTCCCGGCCCGAATGGCGAACCGTTCCAAGCCAAAGTCTATGCAACAAAAGTCGATCCCGTAGAGCATGTCGCCCTGGTCAAGGGGGACATCGCCTCCGGCGG
>JARRPE010000146.1:0-4371 GCA_037383205.1 Methyloceanibacter sp. | reverse complement strand
CGGACGGCGATTTTTTCTTTCAACACATCAACAATAAATAATGCAGCGGGCAAACGGGTGAGGTCGGCAATGCTGCCCAGAACTTTCTCAAGTTTGGCACGCTGCCTGGTAATTTGCAGTTTTTCGGGCCCAGCAGGGACGCGCCCGCAAGGAAGAGTTCCGGCTGCCGCCACCCGGTGAGGTCGAGGACGAATCCACCGTCGACCCGCGCTGGTTTCGGATTTCGGTGCAGCCTATGCCGCCGGAGGCCGGCTCGGGCCGCAAGGGCCAGCTCACCGTCTGGCAGGTCGACGAGGTGACGCAAGACCGTGTCCGCGAGGAGTCGAGCTTCGCGGAGGTGCAGGCCGCTATCAACTATCTGGACAACTCGCCAGCCGGATTCTTCACGGCGGATACGGATGGCCGGATCGAGTATCTCAACGCGACGCTTGCGCAGTGGCTGAAGCTCGATCTCTCGGAGATGACCGCCAAACCGCCGAAGCTATCGGACATCATGTCTCAAGACAGTGCCGCGCTTCTGGCCGGTGCAGGCCGGAGCGATGGTCAAGGCTCGGGACAGGGCGGTGTGCGGCGCTTCGACATCGATCTCTTAAGGACCGACGGCACCACGACGCCGGTTCGGGTGCTGCACCGGGTTCCGCGCGGCAATCGCCTTGCCCATGTCCTCATCCTCAGCCGGGGGCCGGGAGAGGCGCACGAGGCCGGTGCCGCCGAGCTGCGTTTCACCCGCATGTTCCAATCGTCGCCATTCGCCATCGCGACGTTGGATGCGGACGGCGCCGTCAGCGACACCAATGCCGCTTTCTCGCGGCTATTCGGCACCGACGCGGACGCAGAGCCCGGGAAGACCAAGCTGGAGGATCTCGTCGACGAGGCGAACCGGCAGGATTTGCGCAAAGCGCTTGAGGCGGCCATTGCGGGCCAGGGTATGATCGATGCGATCGATGTGACCTTTGCCGGCCCTGAGCCGCGGAGCGGACGCATCTATCTGAGCGCCGTCGCCGACAAGTCGCAGAGCAACGACAACGCCGAAGCGGCGATCGCCTACGCGCTGGACACCACGGAGCAGCGTGCGCTCGAGGCGCAATTTGCGCAGAGTCAAAAGATGCAGGCGGTTGGCCAGCTCGCAGGCGGCATCGCGCACGACTTCAACAACATGCTGACGGCCATCATCGGCTTCTCAGACTTCCTGCTCCTGAACCACCGGCCGACCGATCCGGCGTTTCAGGACATCATGAACATCAAGCAGAATGCCAACCGGGCGGCAGGCCTTGTGCGGCAGCTGCTTGCCTTCTCCCGTCAGCAGACTTTGCGTCCGCAAGTGCTGCAGCTGGGAGATGTGTTGTCGGATCTGTCGATCCTGCTCGACCGTCTCCTGGGAGAGAATGTCGAACTGAGCCTGGATACCGCGGGCGACCTCTGGCCGGTCAAGGCGGACCTGCATCAGTTCGAGCAGGTCATCATCAATCTTGCGGTGAATGCCCGCGACGCCATGGCCGACGGCGGCAAGCTGGCCATACGAACCGCTAACATTGAAGAAGCTCAGTCGCGCGAAGCCGGCGGCAGTCATATGCCGCCGGGCGAGTACGTGATGATCGAGGTTCGCGACACCGGCTCGGGCATGACCGACGAGGTCAAGCAGAAGATCTTCGAGCCGTTCTTCTCGACCAAGGAAATCGGCCGCGGAACGGGGCTCGGTCTGTCGACGGTTTACGGCATCATCAAGCAGACCGGTGGCTACGTGTACGTCGACAGCGAAGTGGGGAAGGGCACGGCCATGCGCGTCTTCCTTCCGCGCTTCGTGGAAGGCGCCGCCGAAGTCGACCAGGAACCGGCCAAGCTGGAGCGCAAGCCCGAGAAGCCAAAGGACCTGACGGGCCGTGGGACGCTGCTGCTCGTCGAGGACGAGGATGCGGTCCGCAGCTTCGCGGCCCGGGCGCTCGGAACCCGCGGTTACGAAGTGCTGGAGGCCTCGACGGGCGCCGAGGCGCTTGAAGTGTTCGAGGAACACGGAGGCAAGGTCGACCTCGTGGTGAGCGACGTGGTGATGCCCGAGATGGATGGCCCGACGCTGCTGAAGGAACTGCGTCAGAAGGTCCCTGACATCAAGATCATCTTCATGTCCGGCTATGCGGAAGACGCCTTCAAGCGCAACCTCGACGAAAACGAAGAGTTCGGGTTCCTGCAGAAGCCTTTCGATCTCAAAACGCTGGCGGCGACCGTGAAATCGGCGCTCGAGGACTAGCCTCGCGGTTGGGCCGCGTTCCTCTGCGGCCCCAAGGTGGGCCAAGGGGGGTTCCCTTGCACGACAATCGCGTCTAGGACGGCCCCTGTTCATCCCATGAGGAGACGAGAAGCTTGCCAGACTACGAGGTGATGGCGTCCGACGACGACGACGCCACAAAGCGCCGCAAACACCACAAGAAGAAAAAGATGGGGCTGACAGTCGAGCGCTATGGCGGGCGGCTGCTCTATATGTGGTTCGGCATGCGTTTCATGACGCTAATGCGTCTGTTCTGGCGCGGGCGCTTCTCGTTCACCCTGAACTGCATTCCGGACACGCTGGCGCTCTTCTTGTTCGTGCCGTGGAACACGCCGCTCGCGTGGATTTCCGAGGCGCTCTACAAAAAGAAGGCGGAGAGCCTGAAGCTGGATACGCCGCCGATCTTCGTCGTCGGGCATTGGCGCAGCGGCACCACGCTGATGCACGATCTCTTCTCAGAAGATCCGAACCTTGCATTTCCCACGACCTACGAGTGCTTCGTGCCGCACCACTTCCTCCTGACGGAAGGCACGCTCGACCACTTGGCGAAGGGACTCCTGCCCAAGCGCCGTCCGCAAGACGACGTGCCGGTGGGCTTCGACCGGCCGCAAGAGGAAGAGTTTGCGATGCTGATGCTGGGGCAGGGCTCGCCTTTGATCACGATGGCCTGGCCGCGGCTCGGTCCCCAGGACACCGATTTTATCGATTTCGAAGGCGTACCCGAGGCGGAGGTGCAGCGCTGGGCGGACGCCTATATGTGGTTCTACCGACGGCTGATGGTGAAGCACGGCAAGACGCTGGTAATGAAGACGCCTCCGAACACCGCACGGATCAAGCTTCTGACCAAGTTGTTCCCGGACGCCCGCTGGGTACACATCTCGCGCAGCCCGCTGAAAGTGTTCCCGTCCACGGTCAAGCTGTGGCGCGCGCTCTATTCGGCGCAAGGTCTTCACAATCCGCCGCGCTGCGACGGGTGGCTCGACGACTACGTGCTCGATCTCATGGAGCGCGTCACCACGGTCTATGAGCGCGACAAGCACCTGATCCCCAGCGAGAACCTCTACGAGATCCGCTACGAGGACCTCGTGAAGAATCCGATCGATTCGATGCGCGACATTTACGAGAAGCTCCGCATCGGAGGCTTCGACGAAGCGGAAGGTCCGATGCGCGCGTTCCTCGCTGATCGCTCGGATCACAAGGTCTCCAGCTACAAAATGCCGAAGGACCTGACCAAGCGGATCGCCGATCGACTGAAGCCGTTCATCGACGCGCACGGTTATCGCGAGACGGTGGACGCGGCGCTTGCCGAGGCCGAAACCGAATCCAAGGTGCCGGCAGAAGCGGCCTCCTAACCCGGCACGGCAAGGTCGTCCCGCAACTTGCGCATGGCGGCCACTTCACGGCAGTATCGCCGCAGACAAGAAGGCCGGGCCGTAGCAATGGGAATTGACCGTGATGCTGTTTACAGCCTGGCTGCCAGCACTGCTGGGGCCATAGGCAACGAGTTTCTCGTCGCCCTCGTCCATCATCTTCACGAGGTCATGCCCGTCAGTCTCGCCATTATCACATTGGGCCTTGGCAGGCCGCCGTCGCGCGCTCGCGCGATCTTCAGCTGGCGCGACGGGGAGAAGGGCGTCCCGATCGAGTACGACCTTGAGGGTACACCGTGCGAATTGGTCTACGACGGTCAGACTCTCGTCGTACCCGATCAGTTGTCGGCCCGTTTTCCGAAAGAGCCCGCGCGGCTCAAAAGCTATTGCGGCGTTCCCTTGCGTGATCGTTCACGCGAAGTGGTCGGACACTTCGCGGTCCTGTCGGAAGAAGTCTTGACGGAGACCGAGCGCGTGGAAGGCATCGTGCAAATATTCGGCCGCCGTGCGGAGTCGGAGCTCAATCGGATAGCGCAGGAAGAAGAGCGCAACGAGCTTATTGCGCGCCTCGAAAAGCAATACGCGATGTCCAATCAGCGTAACAACTTCATGTCCAAGGTGTTGGGCATGGTAGCCCACGATCTGCGCAGCCCGCTCTCCGCGATCGTCGCACGCGCGGATGTCATGCAGGCGATGATCGATTCAGACAAGAAGTCGTTGGACGACAAGACAACGCAG
>JARRPE010000145.1:0-5355 GCA_037383205.1 Methyloceanibacter sp. | reverse complement strand
CGCCGCGCGCAGGCCGTGTAGATATCGACGGCACTTTCGTCGAGCCTGTCGCAGTAGTCGGGATCAACACCCTGAAGGCGCAGCGCCCCGGAAACGTTTTGAATCTCTTCCAGGGCCCGGAGCACATCCGATGTCGCGCGCGTCGAGGCATTCAGGATTTGCTCGAATGCGCAAGGCGCCGCCATCGGATCGCTGTCCGGCGTTTCCGCCGCGCAACGCGCGCCGATCTCCCGCCGCATTTCGCTGATGGTTTCACTCATCGCCACGAGTTCGGACACGAGGCCATGCGTATCATGGTGCTGCTGGGCGTCGGCCGACGCGGCCTCAAGGCGCGACACGGCATCTAGCAGCAATTTGACTTCCGGTGTCGGGTGCTGGCGCGCATAGTCCGCCAGGAATCGGCGGCCAAGCGCCGAACTCCTCAGCGTCGTCTCAAGTGCGACGTACTCCGCGTCCTCAGCACTGCTGCTGTGCGGATCGCTGTCGCTTTGAGACAGGGCCTGTGAGGCGCCATTTGCGCGGTTCAGCATGGTGAAGAACAGACTAGCTGATTCGATGTTGCGCCCGAAGATAGTCATCGTCCGAAAGGGAACGGTTAACGAGCATGAGCGGCTTCGCGTCACCTGAGAACGCCACGCAGGCGACGAGCCGGTCTCTCGCTTGGCGTTTGGGCTTTCTCTACGCGGTGCTGTTCCTGATCATCGGCTGCTACTTGCCTTACCTGCCCGTGTGGCTGGAATGGCGCGGCTTCACGCCCGATCAGATCGCCATTCTGCTTGCGACACCTTTGGTCGGCCGGATCATCATTGCGCCCTCAATCAGCTTCGTCGCTGACCGGCTAGGCGACAGGCGCTTCGTACTGATCCTGTCGGCCTGGGCATCGCTGATCGCCTACGGCGCGCTCTGGGTCTCCAGCGGCTTCTGGCAGATGTAGTGCGGCTATGGGGCTCGCTTAGCTTCATCGCGGCGAGTCTCGGCGTCGGCGTGGTCATCCAGCAGGTAGGGGCAGGGCTCGTCGTGCCACTGCTCATGGGCGCGACCGCGTTGATGATCTTCGGGACCTATTTCATTCCGGCGGACCTCGCCGTCGCGCATCGCGCCAGCCCCGCAAGCGCAGGCACGCCGCCGCGGCGCTTGCGATTCTCCGACGCCACGGCGCTCATGCGCGCGCCGCTCTTCCTGCTCTTTCTCCTCGCGACGAGCCTCGTGCACGGAAGCCATGCAATGCTCTATGCGTTCGGCTCGCTCCACTGGCGCGCCCAAGGATTTTCCGGCGGCACGATCGGCGCGTTGTGGTCGATCGGCGTCATCGCAGAAGTCCTGCTGTTCGCGGTGTCCAGCCGGATCGTCGGCCGCATCGGCTCGACGCGCCTGTTGGTCCTGGCCGGCTTTATGACCGCGCTTCGCTGGAGCCTCATGGCGTTTGACCCGCCGCTCTGGGCGACGGCGATCCTGCAGACATTGCACGCCATGAGTTTCGGCGCCGCGCATCTCGCCGCCATTCACTTTTTGACCCATGCGGTTCCGGAGGACCGCTCGGCAACGGCTCAAGGTTTGTTCTCGGCCGTGGTTGCGGGGCTCGTGATGGGAACGGCCACGTTGCTCTGCGGGCCGCTCTACGCGAGCCTTGGCGGCGAAGCTTATGCGGTGATGGCTGCCATGGCCGGACTGGGAACGCTCGCGGCGATGTTGCTGCGCCGGCGTTGGCACGGCGGCATCGTCGTCGAACGCGCCAAGTCGGATCGCCCGGGTACGGCGGCTCAACCCCAAAGCGCCGGCGAGGGCGGATAAACGTCGCCATTCTCATAGGCAAGCGCAGGCTCGCGATCGCGTGCGAGCAGCAGCGGCCCATCTAGGTCGACCCAGTCCGCCGTCTGCGCGAGGAGCATGGCCGGCGCCATGGCGAGAGATGTCGCCACCATGCATCCGACCATGATCTTCAGTCCTTCCGTCCGCGCCCGATCGGACATGCGCAGCGCCTCGGTGAGCCCGCCGGTCTTGTCGAGCTTGATGTTGACCGCGTCGTAGCGGTCGATGATTTGTTCGAGGGTAGCGCTGTCATGAGCAGATTCATCCGCGCAAATCGGAACGTCATGGGCGATCTCGGCAAGGATGGCGTCGCCGTCCACCGGAAGCGGTTGCTCGACGAGCTCGATGCCTGTCTCGGCCGCGATGGCCAGAAGCGGCTGGACCTCGTCCGGGTCCCATGCCTCGTTGGCATCGACGATCAAGCGGGCGTCGGGCAGTGCATCGCGGACGGCGCGCATCCGGTCGGCGTCGCCGTCGCCGCCAAGTTTGAGTTTCAGCAGTGGATGCGCGGAAGCCTCACGGGCCTGCGCCGCCATCGTGTCGGGCGTCCCCAACGAGATCGTAAAGGCCGTTGTGACAGGTTTGAGGGGCGCCAACCCGGCGCGCTCAGCCGCCGGTTGTCCGGATCGCTTGGCCTGCAAATCCCAAAGCGCGCAGTCGGCGGCATTGCGCGCGGCGCCGGGCGGCAGAAGCTTTTCGAGGCTGGCGCGATCCAAACCACGGCCAAGCTCTGAGCGAAGGCGCTCGATGGCGGCGACCACGCCGTCGACGCTCTCGCCGTAACGCGCGTAGGGAACGCACTCGCCGCGTCCGGTCGATTTGCCGTCGGAGATCTCGGCCAGGACGACGACCGCCTCGGTCTTGGACCCGCGCGCGATGGTAAAATTGCCGCGAATAGGCCAGTGTTGCACGCGAACCGAAAGGGTCGGCGGCTTGCCGTCGTCAATACGGTCGGCGCGATCGCACCCCATCGCAGCTTTATTTCTCCGTTGTTTTCGGCCAAAACGGTCCCGCTGCCGTTTACGCCGACTGCCACAAAGAAGCTTAGATTCTGAGCCAGGCCAAGCCCTTACATGCTAAAGCGTGACAATCAATTCGTCCTTCATACCGAAACCGAAGCCCCCGGTTTTCGGGTCGAGTTGCGTGGCACCACCTTCCGCCTGGTGGCGACCGGCGCCTGGACGATTTCCGAGGCGGCGGTTCTCGACGAGGAACTGAAGCGGCTGAAGGTCCCCATCCCACCGTCATCCGAGTTCACGGGCGAAATGGACATCTCCGGCATCGCCGAGATCGACACATCGGGCGCGTGGCTCCTGCAGCGGACCGCGGCGGCTTGGCAGCGGGGAGGATTGAAGACCCGGTATGCCGGCGCGACGGGAAGCTTCCGTATCCTCATCGAGGAAGTCCATCGCCGCGCGCAATCCGAACTGCCGGAGATCGAGGAGGTTCCGCCGCTTCAGCAGTTCATCGATACGATGAAGACCAGCGCATCGAGCATCTGGCGCGACACGGTCGCCCTGACGGCGTTTCTGGGCGAGGTCACGGTTGCGGCGGTTCGTCTCGTTCGCCAGCCTTGGCGCTTTCGTCCGATCTCCTTCATCCATCACCTCGATCACGCCGGTCTGCGCGCCTTGCCGATCATCTTTTTGATCTGCTTCTTGATCGGCGCGGTGGTCATGCAACAGGGCGTGGTTCAGCTTTCCTATTTTGGGGCGGAGGTCATGGCCGTGAACATGGTCGCGATCCTCTCCTTGCGCGAAGTCGGCATCTTGCTGACGTCGATCATGGTCGCCGGCCGATCCGGCTCGGCGTTCACCGCCGAAATCGGTTCCATGAAGATGCGTGAGGAGGTCGACGCCATGCGCACGCTCGGCATCGACCCCATGGACACGCTCGTTCTGCCGCGCGTCGCGGCGCTCATTGTGGCTTTGCCGCTGCTCACTTTCATGGGGGACATCGCGGCGCTGATCGGCGGCGGGGTCATGGCGTGGGTCATGCTCGGTCTCGATCCGCCGCTCTATGTGGATAAGCTCCAAGAGATCGTCACTTTTCGGCACTTCATGGTCGGCATGATCAAGGCGCCGTTCGCGGCCGTCATCATCGCGCTCGTCGGATGCCTCGAGGGCTTGCGCGTCGAAGGCAGCGCGGAGTCTCTCGGCATTCACGTGACCTCGGCGGTGGTCAAGGCGATCTTCCTCGTGATCTGTATCGACGGCATCTTTGCCATGTTCCTCGCGGGGATCGGCCAGTGATCATCGAGGACGGACGCGAAATTCTGATCCGCGTGCGCGGGCTCGCGAAGAGTTTCGGGAGCCATCAGATTTGGGAGTCGCTGGACCTCGATGTGTACCGGGGAGAGATCCTGGCCATTGTGGGCGGCTCGGGCCAAGGCAAGTCCGTGCTGATGCGGGTGATCACGGGCCTCGTCGAACCCGACGACGGTGTGGTGACGCTGTTCGGACAGGAAGAACAATCGCTGTCGGCCGAGGCGCGGCTTGCCATCGAAAAACGCTGGGGCATCCTCTTTCAGGACGGGGCGTTGTTCTCGTCTCTAACCGTGTTGCAGAACATCCAGGTCCCCATGCGCGAGCACCTCGATCTGTCGCAGTCGATGATGGACGACCTCGCATTCCTCAAACTGTCGATGGTCGGCTTGCCGCCCGAAGCGGCGCACAAATTCCCCTCCGAGCTGTCGGGTGGTATGCGTAAGCGCGCGGGTCTGGCCCGCGCCCTCGCGCTCGATCCTGAAATCGTGTTTCTGGATGAGCCCACGGCCGGTCTTGATCCGATAGGCGCCTCGGATTTCGACCACCTTATTCGCAAGCTGCAACAGACACTTGGGCTTACGGTCTATATGGTCACGCACGACCTTGATACGATTTTCACGGTATGTGACAGGGTGGCGGTTCTGGCGGACAAGAAGATTGTCCGGACCGGATCGCCCGGAGAGCTTCAAAGCACGCCCGCCCATCCCTGGATTGAAGAGTACTTCTGTGGGGAACGCGCACGCGCCGCGAGCCCCTCTGAGGAGCGGCGGGTGGTCAGCTGACTAGCGCCAGGTTTTTTGAGAGGATCCGATGGAAACTCGAGCCAACTACCTGATGATCGGCGGCTTTATTCTCGGCGCGCTCGCACTCATCTTCATCTTCGTGTTCTGGGTCGCGAATATCGCCGGCGGCGGCAACCGCTATCAGATCATCTTCGACAGCTCCGTCGCGGGACTGACGGTAGGGTCGCGCGTCGGCTTCAACGGCATCAAGGTCGGTGAGGTTCAATCTTTCGCGCTCGATCCGCAGGATGCCCGCAAAGTCCGTGTGGTGATCAGCGTGAGCAACAACACGCCGATCCGCGAGGATTCGTTGGCGACCATCAAGTCCATGGGCCTCGCCGGCGGCAGCGGCGTCGAGATCTCGCCCGGGTCTCCGGAGTCGCCGCTTCTCGTGGCGACTGACGGAAATCCCGTCCCCACGATCGAGGCGGCGCCCATGGCAGGTGCCGGCATCTTCGACGCGGCGCCGGCCGCTCTCAACACAGCGAATGCCTTTA
>JARRPE010000144.1:0-4440 GCA_037383205.1 Methyloceanibacter sp. | reverse complement strand
GCAAAGCGCTGTCCGCCCAACGCGCGCATGCGCTCTTCATCGATGGACTGTCCATCCGGACAGAGACCGTGGCGGAGCACCGTGGCAGGCGCCCCTGGTCCGGGCATGCAGCCGCCGTCAACTCACAGACTCCGGACGGCAGACGTGACCCAAAGGGCAGGGACGTCAGTAGCGGCGAATGAGGCCCACGAGCCGCCCTTGGACGCGGACGCGGTCAGGCCCGAAGATGCGTGTCTCGTAAGCGGGATTGGCTGCTTCCAGCGCGATGGAATCGCCGCGCCGACGCAAACGCTTGAGCGTTGCTTCTTCCTCGTCCACGAGCGCGACGACGATGTCGCCGTTGTTGGCATCATCACATTTCCGGATCAGAATCGTATCGCCTTCCAAAATGCCGGCATCGATCATGGAGTCGCCCTTCACCTCGAGCGCATAATGCTCGCCCTTGGACAGCATTTCCGGCGGCACCTCAATCGTGTCCAACTTGGTTTGAATCGCCTCGGCGGGAACACCCGCCGCGATCCGCCCCATGATCGGCAGCGCGACGGTCTGCCCTTCGGAGACCGGATGGGCGGCCGGCGACGCGGCACGCCCAAGACTGCCCTCGATCACGCTCGGCGAGAACCCGCGCCCACGTGCGGCGATACTCTGCGGCACCGATTCCGGAAGCTTGATGATTTCCATGGCGCGTGCCCGGTGGGGCAGGCGGCGCACGAAACCGCGTTCCTCCAATGCCGTAATCAGCCGATGAATGCCGGACTTGGACCGAAGATCCAAAGCTTCCTTCATCTCGTCGAACGAAGGCGGAACGCCTGACTCTTTCAACCGCTCATGTATGAACATGAGAAGCTCTTTTTGCTTCGGTGTGAGCATCTGGCCCCCTCTTTGAGCGGCTCGAACGCGAGCGCCAACCAAAACTAGCCTCGGCCACTTCTGGATATGGCCTCGCCCGTATCGTACAAAACGTGAACAGTATAAATGTTCTATTTGTGTTCCGCAAGCGGAACCCGACAGCTTCCAGATCTGATCGGTGCTTTGGACGCCTTTTGTTCGTTCGATTCGGGTTGCCGGGCGGTTAACTAGTCGAGCAGCCGCCAAATAATCACTTTGGCGCCTTCCGGGAGCGGCGGCGCGTTCCGGGGCCTCTGTATGAGGCAATCGGACTCGGCCAAGGCCGCGACCAGGGACGAATCCTGCGACGGTACGGGCCGAACCGTGCGCGTCCCATCGTTCGCAAGGGTCGATATTGCCCTTAAATAGCTCTCCCGCTCCCCGTTCTCTGGCAACGGACACTCCAGGACGGCGCATTGCGGGTCGATGCCCTCAAAACTACCGAGACGCGCGGCAAGAATCGGTCTGAGAAACACGACGGCGCAAACGAGGGCGGAAACGGGGTTGCCGGGAAGCCCAAGAACACGCATCTCACCGAGCCGCCCGGCGAATACGGGCTTGCCCGGACGTACGGCCACCTTGGCGAAGTCGAGTTGCATCCCCGCCTGGCCGAGGACTTCTTGCATCAAGTCCCGATCACCGACCGAGGCGCCGCCGATCGTCACGAGAATATCGGCACCCTCCGCGCGCGCGATCGCCTCCGCCAAAGCAGCCGCATCGTCGCCCGCGATCCCAAGGTCGATGGCGATCCCGCCATTAGCCTCGACGAAGGCAGCGATCCCGTAACCGGCGGAGGCCGCGATCTGATCGGGCCCGAGTTCGCTTCCGGGCGGCACGACCTCGTCCCCGGTCGACAGGATCGCAACTTTCGGTTTCCGGCGGACGAGCACATTGGCGTAGTTCATAGAGGCCGCGAGCATCACGGATCGCGCACCGAGCCGCGTGCCCATCTTCAACAGGACGTCGCCCTCCAAGAAGTCCTGCCCACGGGGACGTATATGGCGGCCGGCCTCGGCCTCCTTGATGAGGACGCTTGTCCCCAGGGCCTCGGTGTCTTCCTGCATAACTATAGTGTCGGCCCCGTCGGGAACGGGAGCGCCCGTGAAGATGCGGACGGCTTGGCCCGGCTCCAGGATGCCGTCGTACCGCGCGCCGGCGGCCGACTCGCCGACAAGGGCAAGGGTCGCGGGCAGGGCGCGCACGTCGGCGGCACGCACCGCGTAGCCGTCCATGGCCGAGGCATCGAAGGGAGGCTGCGTCAGCTTCGCACCCAAATCCTCGGCGAGCACGCGTCCATGGGCTTGGGCGAGGGGACCGCGCTCTACACCCAAGAGACTTCGATTGTCTCTAAGCCGGTTCAACGCTTCGGAGACGGAGATCAGGACCATGGTCTCTTCCGATGGCGGCTTACGTGGCGCGAAACGAGCCGGACCGGCCACCCGTTTTCTCGATAAGGCGGATACCGGCAAAGCTCATGGCCCGGTCCGCGGCCTTGCACATGTCGTAGAGGGTCAGGCAGGCGACCGTGACTGCCGTGAGCGCCTCCATCTCCACGCCGGTCTTGCCGTCGACCTTCACCGTCGCCTCGACGCGCAGGCGCGCGTTCTCGCGGTCCGGAGTGAAATCGACCGTGACCTTGGACAATGCCAGCGGGTGACACAGCGGAATGAGGTCGGCGGTCTTCTTGGCGCCCATGATGCCCGCGATGCGCGCCGTCGCCAGCACATCGCCCTTCCGCGCCGTGCCATCTAAAATCATGTCGAGAGTCGCCGGGGCCATGCTGACGAAGCCTTCGGCGGTGGCGGTGCGCGACGTGACGGCCTTGTCCGATACGTCGACCATATGGGCCTCGCCGCGCGCGTTGAGATGCGACAGCGGGCTCTTCAAGGGGCTGTTCATTGCGCCGCCTCGGCGGCGGTCTCCGCCCCCGTCAGAAGCGCACGGGTCGCGGCCGCCACATCCGGCTTCCGCATCAAACTCTCGCCCACCAGGAACGCCCGCACATCTGCGCGCGCGAGCCGCGTCAGGTCCGCATGAGTAAAGATACCGCTCTCGGAAACGACGATACGGTCGCCGCTCACGAGGGGCGCGAGCCGCTCGGTCGTCTCGAGCGCGGTGTCGAATGTCTTCAGGTCGCGGTTGTTGATGCCGATCAGCTCCGTTTTGAGCTTCAGCGCGCGATCGAGCTCCGCCTCGTCATGCACCTCGGCCAGCACATCCATGCCGAGGTCACGGGCGGCGTCCTCGAGGTCAAGGGCCAAGGCGTCGTCCAGCGCGGCCATGATGATCAGGATGCAGTCCGCCCCGAGAACGCGGGCTTCGAGTACTTGGTACGGATCGACCATGAAGTCCTTGCGCAGGGCAGGCAGGGAACAGGCCGCGCGGGCCATGGTTAGATATTCCGCGTTGCCTTGAAACGATGGGCCGTCCGTCAACACTGACAGACATGCCGCGCCGCCGGCTTCATAGGCGACCGCGAGCGTCGGCGGGTCGAAGTCGGCCCGGATCAGTCCCTTGGACGGACTGGCTTTCTTGATTTCTGCGATCAGCCCGAAGTCTCCGGCCGCGATCCGGTCCTTCAGCGCCCCGGCGAAGGGCCGGGGCTTGTCGCCCGGGTCGAGCTGCGCCCGCAAGTCGGCTTCCGAGTGCGTTTTCTTGGCAGCCGTAACCTCGTCGCGCTTGTAGGTCAGAATTTTGTCGAGCACGGTCGCCATCGGATATCCCTATCCGTCCACCTTAGCATTGGTGCGCTCGACAAGCGCCTCCAAAACCTTGAATGCCTTGCCAGAGTCGATGGACTCCGCTGCCAGGGCCACGCCATCGCGCAACGACTTGGCTTTCCCTGCGACCAGCAGCGCTGCGGCGGCATTCATCAGGACGATGTCCCTGATCGGGCCCTCATTGCCTTGGAGCACGGACCGGATATGCGCCGCGTTCTCTTCCGCGTCGCCGCCGATCAGGTCCTCGGGCTTGGCGTCCGGGAGGCCGGCATTGCGCGGCGAAATCCGGAACGTGGAGACTTGGCCCTGGTCGAGGAGGGCCACCTCGGTGACATTCGTGGTGGTCACCTCGTCGAGACCGTCCAGCCCGTGCACCACCCAGGCGCGCTCGACGCCGAGGCGCCCGAGCACGCGGGCCATCGGCTCCACATACTTGGCATCGAACACACCCACCACCTGATACTTGGTCGACGCCGGATTGGCCAAGGGCCCGAGCAGATTGAAGATGGTCCGCACACCCAGCTCGCGGCGCACCTTGGCCACGTGGCGCATGGCGGCGTGATGGGCGGGTGCGTACATGAAACCCAACCCGCATTCGGCGATGCACACCTCGATGGTCTCGGGCGGGCAGTCGAGATTGACACCGAGCGCGGCGAGCACGTCCGCCGAGCCGGAGCGCGAAGAAATCGACTTGTTGCCGTGCTTGGCCACCGGCACGCCCGCGCCCGCGACCACGAACGCGGCGCAGGTCGAGATATTGTGCGTTCCCTTCGCATCGCCGCCCGTGCCGCAGGTATCGATCGCGTCCGCGGGCGCCTTGACCGGCAAGGCC
>JARRPE010000143.1:0-4443 GCA_037383205.1 Methyloceanibacter sp. | reverse complement strand
CTGGCCGGCGCGGTTCTGGTGTTCCGTGACGTCACCGAACGCCGGCGCGCGGCCCAACGGCAGACCATGCTGGTCGGCGAACTGAACCACCGGGTGAAGAATGCCTTGGCGATCGTGCAGTCGCTCGTACAGGCAAGTCTGCGCCAGGCAAAGGACCCCACGACCCAGGCCATGGCCCGCACCTTGGCCGAGCGCTTACGGGCGTTGCACCGGGCTCACGATCTGCTCCTCGAATCGCAATGGTCAGGTGCGAGCCTAAAGGCGATGGTGGAGCGCGAGCTGGAACCTTACAGGCGAGAGGGCGGCCCCAAGGTCACGATCAAGGGGTCGGATGTGCTGCTGCCGCCGCAATGCACGTCGATTCTCGCGATGACGTTGCATGAGCTCGCCACCAATGCGGTCAAATACGGGGCTCTGTCGCAAAACACCGGTCAGCTGAACGTCGCCTGGAAGACACAGCGGGGAAATCGGCTTCTTCTCGGTTGGGAGGAGAAGGGCGCCCCGATGGTGCCCAAGCCCACGGCCCGTAAGGGGTTCGGGTCGCAGCTCATCGATCAGGGGATCCGCCATAACCTCGGTGGCGAGACCAAGACCGAATTCCGCAAAGCCGGTCTCTATGTGGAACTCAACGTGCCGCTGAAGCCGTCCAACGAACCGCGCGCCAAGCCCGACGCCGTACATGCACCCGCCGCTTAGGGCAGGGCGGCCAAGCCGGTGTCCTACTCGAGAACGCTGATTTCTTCGTTGGCGTGACGCAGACGCTCCGAGAATTCCCGTGTGAGATTGCCGAGGATGGTGATCATCACGTTGGGATGCTCTTCAGCCAGCTCGTGCAGTTCCTCCACGCCGAGCCCGTAGCAAATCACCTTCTCGTTCGCGATCACGTCGGCCGAGCGCGTGCCGCCGTCAAGAAGCGCCATCTCCCCGAAGGTGAGTCCGGGTCCGATCGAGGCCACCCGCTTGTGCCGCCCAGGCTTGTTGTGAAGCTTGATCTCAACACTGACCGTGCCGCGCGCCAGCACGAAGAAGAGCTTGGCGGGATCGCCCTCGCGCATGATGACGTCTCCCTTGTCGAAGACGAGGGGCCGCACGATTCTTTCGACCAAACGGCATTCCTCGGGTGTGAGACCGTCAAACAGGTTGATTTGATGCAGCGCGAACTTGGTTGCTACGCTGGAGCCCTTGCCGGTAAGAAGCTGGTCTTCGCACCATTCCAACGCGGCGTCGACGTCGCGGAACTGACGCAAGGCATGGCCTTCCGCCGTTTCTGCCAGCACGCGCGTCAGCCGGTCGAGCGATCCTTCGGTGTCGATGGACGCAAAGACGAGTTCCGTGTCGCTCTTGGCCATCGCGCGTACTGCGCGGCCGATCAGTTTGCAGGCCGCATTGTCGGCATGGTGCACGCGCTTGAAGTCGACGACGATGTATTTCGAGTCCCTGGAGAGTTCGGTCAGCCTGCGCAAGAGTTGCTCGGTGGAACCGAAGAAGAGGGCGCCCTGCGCTTCGAGCACGGCGATCTTGCGCCCTTCCTCAGCGAGGAGCGTTCGCTCGTTCAGAGTGCGCAGCCGGTTCGAGCGGACTAGATCGGCGCGATAATCCCGGCGCAGAACGCTACGGACATTGGTGTGGTTGTAGAAGGCATGGAGTTGGAACTCCCGCGACATGTCTTGGCACACCGCGATGCCGCGAACGCTGTTTCCCTGTTTGTCGATCGGGGGCGCGTATACGCAAATCCCGATCTGTCCGGGAATCGCGGCGATGATGCACCCTGACACGCCGCTCTTGGCCGGCATGCCCACTTCGTAGGCCCATTCCCCGGCATAGTCGTACATGCCGCAAGAGTTCATCACCGAGAGGACGTCGCGCACATATTGGGTGTCGAATATCTGATGATTTGTGACAGGGTTCGTGCCGTCATTGGCCAGCGTCGCCGCCATGATGGCGAGATCGCACGCGGTAACGCTCAGCGCACACTGTCGGAAGTAGAGCTCGAGGACTTCTTCCGGGTGGCGCTCGATCATGCCGGTGTTCAGCATCATGTAGGCGATGGCCCGGTTGCGGTGCCCTGTCGCCAGTTCGGACTTGTAGACGGCTTCGTCGACTTCGATCTTGCGCGCAGCAAGGCTCGAGAACAGTTCGAGCATTTTGTTAGTGCGCTGTTCCAGCGTCTCGCCTTGCATCATCTCGGCGATCGCAATCGCGCCTGCGTTCACCATGGGATTGAAGGGCCGGTTGGCGGTCTCGTCGAGCACGATGGAGTTGAAAGCTTCACCCGTCGGTTCCACCCCAACCTGCTCAAGAACGCGCATGCGTCCATGGTGCTGCAGCGCATAGCCGTACATGAACGGCTTGGAGACCGATTGAATCGTGAAAGGGACGCTTGCATCGCCCACCATGTAGAGCTGACCGTCCACGGTGGCGATAGCGATGCCGAACAGCGCGGGATCGATTTTTCCGAGCTCGGGGATATAGTCCGCTGGCGCCCCACCTTCGATATTCGAGACGCGGGCGTGGATCTCGTTCAGATAGTCCTGGATAGGCGCAAGAGCGCCGCTCTCCGCGTTTGGCGCGGCGCGGACAAGATCGAACTTATTCAAATACATGGCTCCCCAAGCGATGCGCGACACCGCACCCGTAAAGCATCAATCAGAATTCATGCCAAGTCGACCGGCAAGATTACGGGATTGGCCGCTCCTTTGCGGGCTCGGGCATGGCCAATCAATAGGCAGGTGACAGCGGGAGCGCCTAAGAAAGCAGCGATATCGAAAAAGGTGCGATGTCGCGCGGCCACTACTTCTTGCGGAAGTTGTCCAGTTGCACGACCTCGGCCGGAGGCCGTGACATCACCACTTCGACAGCGTCGCTTTCCGCGGGTTCTTCGGCTGGGGCTTCGACACTTGGCCTCTCCTCGGACTGGTCGCCAATCACATCGGGTAGGGCTGACGCCATATGCTGTCGTGCCGAATCGTTGGCCGCGCCCGGCTTTCCGAACTGGAGACCGAACTGCGCCGACGGATCGTAGAAGGCTTTCACCGCGCTGAAGGGGATGACCAACCGCTCGGGCACGTTGGCGAAGGACAGCTTCACCTCGAAGCGCTCGTCCCAAACAAATAAGTCCCAGAACTGGTACTGGAGGACGATTGTCATCTCCTCCGGGTACTGCTCCTTCAAGCGCTTTGAGATCGAAACGCCTTCGGCGCACGTGTCGAAAGCGATGTAGAGATGGTGCTCCCCTGGGAGCCCATCGCGCTGAACGAGTGTCAGGACTTCGTGAACGACGCCGCGCAGCGCGTCCTGTGTCAGAAGATCGTATCGAATTCCATCGTCTGCCATGTAATGGCGCCGCTCCATTTTTGGCGACGTAGGCAGTCACCCCGTCTGAAGTGGAGGGCTTCTGTTGCCCGGTGCCCTCCGAAACCGCGCCTAACCTCTGCGAGGAGGCTAGGGCTTTAATTTAGGCTATCGCGCCGCATTACGCAGCGAGACGTGCCTCCGCATAGTTGTCATTGGCAACTATAAGGTTCGGCCCGATAACGGCGGATACCATGCCGAGCGAAAGTACGACCTTTACACCCTCGTCGATCCTATTTCGGCCCCGCCACGTTTCAGTCCTTGCCGACTAAATTCGCAAGTCCCATGCCACAGCCTCATGCCACGCACACCGCGTACTGAAGAGACTGAAACCTGGTGGAGCCGCCGGGTACCGCCCCCGGGTCCGAATGGTTTATTACGTCAACCGTTTATCGCCATAGTCGGCCGAAGCCGACACCTCATATATAAGGCCCAAACGGGCTAATTGAAAGATCGTGAGGTGGATAACTCCCAATCTTCGCCCCATGAATAGGCTTGTCCCACAGTGGGTTGGCGCGCCTGGGCCAAAAGCGCTAGTCGCGCTCCATCTTGAGGACTCGGCCCGTGGTGGCGTCCACGTGCATCTCGATATCGTCGCCGCGGGCATCCTCGCCCTCGACTTTCCAGATATTCCTTTTCCGCTTGTACTCGATCTCTTCGAGATCGACGATGCCACGGTCGAAGGCCATCTGCCGGACCTTCTCGATGCCGATGCTCTGGGCAACGGCGGCGCTCGAAACGAAACCAAGGGTGGAACAGGCCGCAAGGCCGAGTACAACTTTCAGGACACGCATTGAATGCTCCTTCTACAAGGTCTATCGACGAAGTAGCGAGCCCGGCTTGTGAGTCTCGGCGTTCCGGACTTTTGACAATATAGGGACACTCAGACATTGCGCCAATATCTCGATCTTCTCTCCCAAGTCCGTCATGAGGGGCTTCGCAAGGAAGACAGGACAGGGACCGGAACACTCAGCCTGTTCGGGGCGCAAATGCGCTTCGACTTGAGCGAGGGCTTCCCGCTCATGACGACCAAGAGGCTGCATGTGAAATCGATCATCCATGAGCTTTTGTGGTTTCTGCAGGGCTCGACCA
>JARRPE010000142.1:0-6822 GCA_037383205.1 Methyloceanibacter sp. | reverse complement strand
CGGAGGCGCAGCCCCTGATGATGCGGCTCAGGTCGGACCTGTTGCCACTCCTCCTCGCAACGGCGGAAGGACGGCTCGAAGGGCTGACGCTGGACTGGGAGAGCGATGCCGCGCTCTGCGTGGTGATGGCGGCGAAGGGCTATCCCGGCGCCTACGACAAGGGCACCGAGATCAAGGGCCTCGATGCAGCGGGCGCCGATCCGCGCACCGCGATCTTTCATGCGGGCACGTCACGGGACGGGGACCGGATTCTCGCCAGCGGCGGCCGCGTGCTCGGCGTGACGGCGCTCGGCGCGGACATCGCCGAGGCTCAGACCCGCGCCTATGAAGCGGTGGATGCGATCGACTGGCCCGGCGGATTCTGCCGCCGGGATATCGGTTGGCGGGCTTTGAAACGTGGCGCCTGACACTTCTTCTGCCGGCGGCGCATTAGGGAGAAATTCACCGTAACCCCCTAAGAAGAGGGCCAGGCACCGTTTCGCCCTTCTTTTGTCACCGGGAAATGTTGTCTTTTCACGATGACGTCACTATCTCCAAGTCAAGTACATTCTGACCCAGGACCTGAGACTCGCCCGATGACATTCGATCCGCCCATCACCAAGAAGACTTTTTGCGGTGTCATGGGCGTCGGTGCGATTCTTTTCTATCTCTGGCTGCTGACCTGGTCCGCCCCCGCCAACGCCATAGGCGGTGTGATCGTGGGGCCAGACGCACCCGGCGTCGACGTGCATCAGGTCAAGAGAATCTTCAAACGCGACCGCACCCCCGTGTACCCGTATTACGCCCAGGGTCCGGGCCGGAAGGGCTGGTCTTCCTATATCGGTTTCGTCCCCTATAGCTGGGGCAATGTCGAGAACGAGGCGATCCAGCGGAACCAGTATCCCATGCGTTATTGGCCGCACAATCCGAACGCCCCGCTGCCGCGTCCCTATCGCTAGCCGCATTTATCGCTAGCGCCATCCTTACCAAAATCGTTGAGCCGTGCTCGCGGCCGGGCACTCAGCGCCGTGCGGCGAAGAAGTCCCGTAGGAGCGACGACGAGGCGGCCTCGCCGATGCCCCCATAGAGTTCGGGGGCATGATGGCATGTCGGCTGGCTGAAGAAGCGCGGACCGTGCTCCACGGCGCCACCCTTGGGATCGCTCGCGCCGAAGTACAGCCTCCGGATACGGGCGAAGGAAATCGCGCCCGCGCACATCGCGCAGGGTTCGAGCGTCACGTAGAGATCGCAGTCGATCAGCCGCTCGCTGCCAAGTGCCGCCGCCGCGGACCGCAGGGCGATGATCTCCGCATGGGCCGTGGGATCACGCAGCTCCAGCGTGCGGTTGCCGGCCCGCGCCAAGACCGAACCGTTCGCATCGACAACGACGGCCCCGACCGGCACTTCGCCGCGATCGGCCGCGGCGCGCGCCTCTTCGAGCGCCAAATCCATCGGGGTCGCTTTGGGCGCCGGTTGGGAGCGCTTGCCGGGGGCCCCATCTTCTGCAAGCTTCGCCGTCATGAAAACCAAGGTGAACGAACGGGCGACCGTCGGTCAAGCACCGCGGAAACGAGCGCGCACGCGCCCTGCTCCGCCCAAGCGCGACCTGGAGCCGATGCGCATCGCCAAAGCCATCGCCCATGCCGGTCTTTGCTCCCGGCGCGACGCGGAGAAATGGATCGAGGCGGGCCGCGTCTGCGTGAACGGCACGGTCCTCACGACACCCGCCCATGTGGTGAGCGGCGAGGATACGATCCTGGTGGACGGGGAGCCCCTGCCCTCGCTACACGCACCACGCCTATGGCGGTTCAACAAGCCGAAGGGGCTCGTCACGAGCCACAAGGATCCGCAAGGCCGTCCCACGGTTTTCGCGAACCTACCCGACACGCTGCCGCGCGTGGTGTCGGTGGGACGCCTCGATATCAATACCGAAGGCCTGCTGCTGCTCACGACCGACGGCGCCCTGGCCCGGCACCTGGAGCTCCCAAGCACGGGCTGGGTCCGGCGTTATCGGGTGCGCGCGCACGGCCAAGTCAGCCAGACCGCCCTCGACGCCCTCAAGGGCGGCGTCACCATCGACGGCGTTCGCTACGGGCCCATCGAAGCCAAGATCGAACGAACGCAAGGCAGCAATGTCTGGCTGCTTATCGGCTTGCGTGAGGGTAAGAACCGGGAGGTGAAACGCATCGCCGCGCATTTGGGGCTCAGCGTGAACCGGCTGATCCGCACCTCCTTCGGCCCGTTTTCCTTAGGCGATCTTCCTTCCGGCGCCGTGGACGAGGTGAAGCGCAAGGTGATCGCCGATCAGCTGGGCGCCACGCTCGCCCGCGAGCTGGGCGTGAAGAGCTGATGCGCATCGTCGCCGGACGCTTCAAAGGCAAGTCGCTCGATGCGTGAACACGCGGCCGACAACCGACCGGGTCCGCGAGGCGCTGTTCAACGTCCTCACCCATGGCGCGCCGGAGATCGCCTTTGAGAACATGCGCGTCCTCGACCTGTTCTCGGGCTCGGGCGCGTTGGGGCTGGAGGCCCTGTCGCGCGGCGCCCGGTATTGCCTCTTCATCGAGGAAGACGCCGGGGCGCGCGGCGCGATCCGCCGCAATGTGGAAGCGCTCGGCCTTACCGGCGTCACGAAGATCTGGCGGCGCGATGCGACCCGGCTCGGGCCTGTCGGCACGATGAGCCCGTTTGACTTGGTGTTCTGCGACGCGCCTTATGGCAAGGGATTGGGCACGCGTGCCCTGGAAAGCGCGCTCGATGGGGGCTGGCTTGCGCCGGATGCCGTTGCTGTTCTGGAAGAGCGGGCCGGCGAGCCCGCGGACTGGCCGCAAGGCCTCGAGGAGATCGACCGCCGGCGCTATGGCGACACCGAAATCGCGATTGCGCGCCGCGAGCGTTGAAGGAGATGACGATGCGACTATGGGCAATCGCGTTCTTGGGGTTGGCGCTCACCGCCGCTTCGCCCGATGCGGACACGTTCAAAACCGGCGACTGGAAGGGACGCGCCAACTTCAACGGCGAGGGAACCTTTACCGACTGCACTATTCTGCTGCCCGACCCCGAACATACCACGCTTGGCTTCGTCCTGACCCATGGCAGCGACCTCGGGATGATCGTCGCCGACCCGGCATTGCATTTGAAGCCAGGCCAACACAAGCCGGTGCTGGTGCATGTCGAGGGGCACGACTCCTACGCGGCCATCGCAGACGTCGTAGCGGACAACGGCGTGCTGATCCCGCTCGACACGGCCGGGCCGCTCGCCGACGCGATCGGCGAGGGCAAGGAATTCCGCGTTACGATCCGGGAGAAGGAGTTCGTCCTTCAGCGCCCCGAGACGGACGATGCCCTGACGGCACTCAAGGCATGCGTCGAGAGCCACCGGGGCAAAAATCGCGTCGAGCTGTGAGAGGCGCCTAGCGGCGCTGAAACAGCTTTTCGATGTCGGCCAGCTTCAGTTCCACATAGGTGGGGCGGCCGTGATTGCATTGGCCGGAGAACGGCGTCTTCTCCATGTCCCGCAGCAGCGCGTTCATCTCCTCGGGCGACAAGCGCCGGCCGGCGCGGACGCTGCCGTGACAGGCCATGGTGGAGAGCACGTGATCGAGGCGGTCGCGCAAAGCCTGCGCACCGCTCCCGTCTTCCGCTTCCATGAGGAGCCCCGCCAGATCGGTCAGGAGCGTCCGCGTATCGCAGGTGCCGAGTAAGGCCGGAACTTCCCGGACGGCGAGGGCCTGAGGACCGAAGCTCTCGATCACGAGACCGAACCGCTCCAGCTCGTCCGCGGCCTCGAGCAGGGCGTCGGCAGCCTCGGGCGCGAGCTCCACGATGTCGGGAATGAGCAGCATCTGCCGGGCCACGCCGCCGTTCTCGAGGCCACTCTTCAGGCGCTCATAGACGAGGCGCTCATGGGCAGCGTGCTGATCGACAATGACGAGTGCATCGCCGGTTTGGGCAATGATGAACGTGTCCTGGACCTGGGCGCGCGCGGCGCCGAGCGGGTACGTCTCCGTGGGCTCCTCGGCGGCGGTCGCCCCGCGCATGTCGGCCGACGGCGCCCCGACACCTCCGAGCGGCGCCTGCGCCTGTTCGGCAAATCCCGCCGCACGTGCCGGAACGTAGGAAGATCGTTGCGGCCCTTGATAGCTGCGCGGCTGGCTCTGATAGATGCGAGCAGCGCCGTCCTCGGAGGTCGGGTACGTCTCCGGCGGGCGCATGCGCTGCAACGCTTCGTGCGCGAGGCTACCGGTCGCGCGATGACCGGCCTTCGACAGGGCCTCCCGCACGGCCCCGATCAGCAGCGACCGGATGCCGTTGGCGTCGCGAAACCGCAGCTCCGTCTTGGCCGGATGCACGTTGACATCCACTTCCTCGGGCGGCAGGTCAACGAACAGCGCGACCATGGGATAGCGTCCCCGCGGCACCAGATCGCCGTAGGCCGCCCGAACCGTGCCGGCGATCAGGCGGTCGCGCACGGGACGTCCGTTGACCACCAGATAGATGCTGAGCCCATTCGGCCGATGAAGCGTGGGGAGGCCAGCATAGCCCTCGACCCGCACATTGCCCCGTGTGGCCGAGACCGGCAGCGCGTCATCCACGAATTCGGTGCCGAGGATGCGCCCAAGCCGCGACAAGGCATGGTCGAGCAATCCCGGCGGACAGGCATCCATCCGCAGGGTCGTTCGCTCGCCATTGGACAGCGAGAACGCCACCGCCGGATGGGCCATGGCCAAGCGCTTCACCGCATCGGTAATGGCGGTCGTCTCAGCGCGTTCCGATTTCATGAATTTGAGGCGTGCGGGCGTAGCGTAGAAAAGATCGCGCACCTCGACATCGGTGCCGGCGGAGCGCGCCGCGGGCTTCAGCGGGGCCTTGCGTCCGCCGTCGACCTCGATGCAGAACGCCTCCGCCTCATCGCGGGCCCGGCTGGTGATGCGGAGCCTGGCCACGGCGCCGATGGACGGCAGGGCTTCTCCCCGAAAGCCGAGCGTCAGAATGTGGGAAAGGTCCTCGCCCTTCAGCTTCGACGTCGCATGACGCTCGATCGCGAGTTCCAGGTCGCGCGCGTCCATGCCCGAGCCGTCATCGGCGACACGGATGAGCTGGAGCCCACCGGCGCTCACGGTTACGTCGATGCGGGACGCGCCTGCGTCGATCGCATTCTCCACCAATTCCTTGACGACGCTTGCAGGCCGCTCGACCACCTCACCCGCGGCAATGCGATTGATGAGGTTCGGCGGCAGCTGACGAATGGCCATGCCTTGCCCCTCATGCCCTAAAACTGGGGCCTTGGTCCTGGCGCCCCGCCTGTGAGCGGCGGAACGCGGACCTCACCTTACCCGATTCTGTCGCGCGGACAGCCCGGCGGAGATGGCCCCGCCAGGAAGCAGCCTAACCGGGCGCACCGACAGCAACGGGCTCCTCGACGGGCTGGCCAACGATGGTGGTGATGAGCTGATCGGGCGCGAGCAGGCGGGCTGCAACCCGTTTGACGTCCTCGAGCGTGACCGCCTCGATCAGCGCGTTGCGCTTCTCCACATAGTCGATGCCGAGGTCCTCGATTTGAATCCACAAGAGCTGATTGGCGATGCTCGACGAGGACTCGAACCGCAGGGCGTAGGCGCCCGTGAGATAGGACTTGGCTGCATCGAGCTGGTCTTCGGTCAGCCCGTTCTCGGCCACGTCCTCCAACTCGTCCTGGATCACCTTCAGAGATTGGCCGACGGCTTCGTTCTTCGTCGCGACGTTCCCGACAAAAACCGATCCGTAATGGTAGGGATACAGGTTGGACGTCACCGAATAGGCAAGCCCCCGCTTCTCGCGAACCTCCTCCATGAGCCGCGACGAAAAGCCACCGCCGCCGATGATGTAGTTCAGGATGTAGGCCGGAATGAAATCGTCGTCTTGGCGGGCGATTCCGCGGAAGCCGAACTGTGCGACGGACTGCGGCACATCCATCTGGATCACTTCACGCGCGGGGCCGAGCGGCGGCGTCGCTTCCTCTACCTCGCGCAAGTCGGCTTTCTTCGGCAGACCGCCGAATAGAGTATCCAGAGCCTTGCCGAGTTCCTCGGGTGTGATGTCGCCGACCGCCGCAACGACAAGCCGGTCTTGCGCGAAGACGCGGCGGACATAGTCGTGCAGGTCTTCCGAGGTTATCGCACCGATGGTTTCCAGCGAGCCTTTGACGGGACGGCCATAGGGATGATCGCGAAAGGCCGCGCGATCCCAGGCGATGGAGGCAACCGTGGCAGGATCATTCTCGTCGTATTTCAGGCCGGCGAGGATCTGCGCCTTCACGCGCGCCGTGGCTATTTCATCGAAGCGCGGTTCCGTCATGGCCAGGCGCGCCAGTTCGAAGACTTCGTCCTTGTTAGCGGTCAGGGTCTGAAGCGAGCCAAGCATCACGTCGCGGCTGGCATCGAAATCCAACTTCATCGCCAAGTCTTCCGCACGCTCCTGGAACGCCGTCGAATCGAGATCGCCGGCACCCTCGTCCATCATGGAGGTCACAAAATAGGCCTGCCCGTCCTTGCCAGGCGCATCCTGCGCCGCGCCTCCGAAAAAGGCGAAGCGGATCGAGATCAGCGGGTTGGCGTGACTTTCCACGAGCCAAGCCTTGATTCCGCCGGGGCTCGTGACTTCTTGGATATCCATTGTTTTTCCTTGAGAGGTCTTCTCGGCCGCCGGTACGGCCGTGTCCGGCAGCGCCTTCTGCGCCTTGGCGGAGGGGGCAAGAAGCGTTTGTGCGGCGACGGCGCAACAGAGCGCAAGCGCCGTCAGCAATGGTCGGACAGTAGCCTGCATCCTATGACTTGTCCTTGTTGGCGGCGGGCACTGGCTTTT
>JARRPE010000141.1:0-4453 GCA_037383205.1 Methyloceanibacter sp. | reverse complement strand
GAGGAGTTCCGTCTGGATACTTTGTTACAAGAAGATTTGAGCGAGAATCCATACCGGACCATCGAAGGGGATTTAAAGCATGGTCTTTTGCTCCTTTGTGATCATTCTCAAAATCGGGTCCACGAGGATTTTCATGCTCTGGGGCTGCGGTCCGAGGACCTCCACCGCCATAACGCCTTCGACCTTGGCGCGGAGGGCGTTACCCAGTTTCTGGCCAAGATGCTGGGCGCGCCCGCCGTCATCAGCCAGTTCTCCCGGCTGCTCATCGATCCCAACCGCGGCCTGGACGACCCGACGCTCATCATGGAGGTCGCCGACGGGCTCGTGGTGCCCGGCAATGTGAGGCTCAGCGCCGAGGCGCGCGAGGAGCGGCTCGACCGCTATTACCGCCCTTACGATGCCGCCATCAGCCGGGCCGTGGATGCGGGCATCGAGGCGGGGAAGCCGCCTGTCATCCTGTCGATCCACAGTTTCACCCAGGCCTGGAAGGGGCATCCTAGGCCCTGGCACGCCTCCGTCCTGTGGGACAAGGATCCACGGGTACCGCTGCCGCTGCTTCAGAAGCTGGGGACCATCCCCGATGCGGTGATCGGCGACAACGTGCCGTACTCCGGCCAGCTCAAGGGCGATACGCTCTATCGGCATGCCACGTCGCGGGGGCTCGCCCATGCGCTGATCGAGGTCCGCCAGGACCTCATTCTCGGCGAAGAAGGGCAGGCGGAATGGGCGGCGCATCTTGCGCGCGCGGTTTCCGACGTGCTGCAGTCGGCGGAAGGGCTACATCGGATCGAGAGCTACGGATCCCACACAGGCAGTTGAGAGGCGGGCAGGAGATGGACGACACAACGAAGACGGAGATCGAGGCTGCGGCTTTCCGGCGGCTGGTGGAGCACCTGCAAGAGCGGACCGACGTCCAGAACATCGACTTGATGGAGCTTGCGGGCTTTTGCCGGAACTGCATCTCCGGGTGGTACCTGGAGGCGGCCGACGAGCGGGGTGTCCCGCTCAGCAAGGACGAAGCGCGGGAACTCGTCTACGGCATGCCCTCCGACGCGTGGAAGGCAAAGTACCAGACCGAGCGCTGATAGAGTCTCGCGAAAAATACATTTAAATACAATAGCATAGCGAGGATTCGGTGATCGGCGCCGTAGGCGGCTTTGGATAAGCGGGAAAAGCCCATTCGTGCGCCTTGCCGCTCGTTCCGATTCGGCCCCAAGCTCGCGACTTCATCGAACCATCATAAAAGCCTTGAGGAACAAACCGTGCAGCTTCAGACATCGGCCAAAGATCAGCTTCGTGCCTTCGTATCTCGTATCGAGCGGCTGGAGGAAGAGAAGGCGGCGCTTTCCGCGGACTTGAAAGAGGTCTACGCGGAGGCCAAGGGCAATGGATTCGACGTCAAGGCGCTTCGCAAGCTCATTAGCATCCGGAAGCAGGACGACGACAAGCGCCGGGAAGAGGAAATGATCCTCGCGACCTATCTCCATGCTCTCGGCATGGACCAGGAGGCGTCGGCGGATGCGTCCGAGGCGGCCTAATACCAAGACAGGAGCGTGGCGGGTGACGGGACGTCAGTCGATCGCCCGTCTCAGCCAGCGAAAGGCAACACTCTCTCGAGAGCTAAGGGTCTAGCGGGAGGCGAGCCGCGTGGGCCCGTCCTTCGGCGCGGACGCATAGAGGCTCGGTACGGCCGGCCCCGTCAGGGTCCGGATGCTTGCGAGGCCGAGATAGCCGGAGCTGGGGCGCAGCGCCAAGCGTGCCGATCCGTCCATGTCACGGAACATATAGTCGATATTGCCCTGCTCGGGATGGGAGAGCGGGGCGACCTCGCGGTCATGGGCAATCGACGGGACGGCCATCAGTCTGGCGGTCGCGACCGGGACATAGGTCAGCTCGTCCGGGTGTTCGTCGTCGAAAGCCGGGGCTTCGACAGACTTGGCTTGCTCGTAGCTCGGCGGCTTGGCGAGGGCGGTGACGGCTTCGGCATCCGTCTGCTGGCCCTGCGGTGCCGCGGGCTGGCTGGCCGCGGTCGGCCGAAGCGTCTCACGCGCCCAGGGGAGGGCCCCGCCGAGGCTCGCCAGCGCAAATTTGTTCGACGGCTTGTCGTCCTCCGGAAGCTCGGCATCTGCAGGGGCGAGCGCCATGGGCTTGAAGTCGGCGGGTTGAAGCCCGGCGTCCGCCGCGGAAGCGACAACCGGCATGGCCGCGGGCGGGTTGGACAGCTGAGCCAGCACGCGGACCGGATTCGGCGTGGGGGGCGGCGTGAAGTTGGCGACCACGGTCGGGGTCAAACCCTGAGACTGCGCGATTAGGACGTGGTCGACCATGCCTTTGGCCTTGGCCCGCTCGTAGTCGGCCTTGGTGATCCGGCGTCCGTCGCTCGGGACATAATCCGTCTTGCCGTCGGGAAACAGGGCCGCGAGCTCGAGCCGGGGCATGCGCGGCCACATACGGACGTTGCCGACATCCACATGGACGAAGGGAATGCCGGATTTCGGATAATAGCCGACGCCGCCGACCTCTTGGATCAGGGCGGAGGCCCGCAACTTTGCGACCGGAACGTCCGGGAAATGAATGTCCGAGGCTCTACCGAGCGTGTGCTGGCTGCGCCGCGCCTGGCCGCCGCCGGCGCGGCGAAGCTTCTCGTTGGTCTTCGGGCTGCGATAGGCCGAAATCAGGTGAATTGGTTCCTGGGAACCGAGCCTTGTGTGCAGGGTCCAGATGAGATCGATCAGTTCCCGATCCATCTTGGTCGGCTCGTTCGCGCGCCAATCGCGCATGAACCAGTTGAGTTTCTCGAGGGCTTCTTCGTCCCACACGCCATCGCGCTTGTAGGTGACGGTGATCGTCTCCTTGGTGTGGATCTCATACATGGAAAGGGTGCGGTCTTCAGCGGAAGCAACCGTGGTCTGACCGATGAGGCCGGCGGCACCCATCGTCACGATTGCAGCGCGCAGCATGGCGCGGCGTACAAGACTCCCCCGAAAACGCATCCCCGACTTTCCGTATTCCCTCGCCGGCGTTATCAGCCGACTTTCCCCAATGACACCAGGCCCTTAAGCCCATCCCGTGCCGAGGTCGCGTGTGCCCCACTGCGAACTATAAGCAACAGTAAACAGACAAAATGAGCGAAAAACAAGGCAAAGCCCTTAACCGTAAACACGCACTTTGGCGCGTGGTTAACGATTTCTGAGAAGCCTGATTCCAGGTGTTTTCTAAAGGCTACGCTGCCGCCGGTGGTGGCGGCGAGGCTCGGTCCGCTCGCGACTGAGCGGGCGGAGTCTTAAAGAGCCTGTCTCAGTAGCCGGTCCGCGCGAAGCGGGCGCCGGGCTCCCCCGGTGACATTTCAGCCTGGCGCTGTTTCTTGGATGGCTCGGGAGGACGCTTCACCGCGGCATAGTCCCGGCCGTTCTTGAGCAGGGCGGTGCTCATGCGCCGATCGTGGCCGTACAGGTCGCCATAGGTCGTCACCGAGCCATCGTCGTTCACCCAGAGCGTGAAGTAGGTGATGTAGACGGGGATGTCGTTGTTTAGCGGCACGCGTTTGTCGTAGCCGGTGTTGAAGGCGTGTTGCGTTTTGTCCGCGCCCCAGTTCCGGTCGTACTTCAGAAGAACGGCGGCAAACTCGTCCGGGTTCTGCACCCGCATGCAGCCATGGCTCTCCGCACGGACCGACTTGTTGAAGAAGTGCTTGTCCTGCGTGTCGTGCATGTAGACGTCATGCTTGTTGGGGAACACGAACTTGACGCGTCCGAGCACGTTCTTGGGGCTCGGCGGCTGGTAGAAGTGCAGCTTGCGAATATCCACGCGGCCCCAGTCAATGGTCTGCGGGTCGATCTCCTGACCGTTGTACTTGATGCGCAGTTCATGCTGCTGCAGCACGCGGGTGTCCCAGCGGCGGCCGTACCAGCCCCCGCCATAGGGGCGGATGTAGGGCCGGATCTCGCCGGTCTTGATGGAGTTCGGCACGTTCCAATAAGGGCCGAATACCACCGACTTCATGTCGTCGGAGAAGATCGGCGTCGGCGTCTTGGTTTTGCCGACCACGACGCGGGTCGTGTAGACCGTCTCGTCCTCTTTCACCACGCGCAGCATGAACTCCGGCACGTTCACGGTGACGTAGAACCGGCCCTGATCCTGGGGCAGCCAGCGCCAGCGCTCCATGTTCAAGAGGATTTTCTTGATGTCTGTGGTGTTCCCGGCGTTGCGCAGGTGAGGATTGTTCAGGAGCCGCCGCGTGCCGGGACCGACGACCCCGTCGGCCGTGGTGTTGTGCGTCTTCTGGAAGTGCTTCACCGCCTCGTCGACCGCCTCGTCGTAAAGCTCCGGGTTGCTGCCTTGAGGTACGTTGAGGCGCGTCCTTAAGAGGGCGACCTGCGGGTCGGCGTCGCCGAAGCGGAGCAGCGGGCCGTCCGGAATCTGGATCTCGGGTTTCTTGGTCGCGGTCTCGGCG
>JARRPE010000140.1:0-4454 GCA_037383205.1 Methyloceanibacter sp. | reverse complement strand
TAGATGGATCATGCAAGAACAAAACGTTATCGAACGGGAAGCCATGGAAGCGCAAGGAACGGGAAAATCCACGAAGGACAGCTTCGAAGCCAATAAGGAACGGGCGAGCCGCTGGTTCGAGGAGCTGCGCGACCGGATGCTGGCCGCGCTCGAGGCGGTCGAGGACGCGGCCGACGGGGCGCCCGGCTGCGAGGGAAAAGAGGCCGGCCGCTTCACCCGCAAGCCCTGGACGCGCGAAGAAGGCGGCGGCGGGGTGATGTCTCTGATGTCCGGCCGCGTGTTCGAGAAGGTCGGCTGCCACACATCAACCGTGCACGGAGAGTTCCCGAAAGAGTTCGCAAGCCAAATCCCCGGCGCAGGCGAAGACCCTCGTTTCTGGGCCTCCGGCATGTCCTTCATCGCCCACCCCACCAATCCCAACGCCCCCACGGGCCACATGAACACCCGCATGGTGGTGACCTCGAAGGGCTGGTTCGGCGGCGGCGGCGACCTGACCCCCGTGCTCAATCGGCGGCGTGTTCAGGAGGATCCGGACGCGAAGGATTTTCATGCGGCCATGAAGGCCTCATGCGACGGCCAGCCGTCGGCGGACTACCCGCGCTTCAAGGACTGGTGCGACGAGTATTTCTACCTCAAGCACCGGCAAGAACCCCGGGGCATCGGCGGCATCTTTTACGATTATCTGGATACGGGCGACTGGGAGGCGGATTTCGCCTTCACCCAGGAAGTGGGCAAGGCCTTTGTGGACATCTACTCGAAGCTGGTGGCCCGCAATATCGGCACGCCCTGGACGCAAGAAGACCGCACCGAACAGCTGATCCGGCGCGGGCGTTATGTGGAGTACAACCTGCTCTACGACCGGGGCACGATCTTCGGCCTGAAGACCGGCGGCAATGTCGAGGCGATCCTGTCCTCCATGCCGCCTTTGGTCATGTGGCCTTAAGCCCTCTACCCCCGGATACCGGCGTACATCAGCGGGGTGTGGTCTGCGAACTGGCTGGCGGCCTGGGCGTCGGCGAGGATGCCGGCGGCGATCGCGATCAAGCCAAGCGCGATGAAAGCCAGCGCGAAACCTGCGACCTTCTTGCCCGTGATGTTCCCGGCGATCCCGCCCATGACCTGTTCCCTTCCTTGGCACCGGCGCGCTCCCTTCGTGCGCGTCGTAGGAACAGGTTTAGTGACGGGCGGCTGAACCCAATCTGAGGGGGCCGTTCATCTAGCGTACAGGTTTTGGTTAACGGGCCGGAAACCCTTTGCCCGCAAGGGCCGGAGGTGTCGGACATGCCCAAAAACACTTGCCAAAAATGCCAGAATGCCGCATCTTTAGACGTACCGGGCGCCCGCTGTTGGGCGTGGACGAAGACGACGGTTAGCGACGAACGTAGCGAAGAGCACGACCCTTTCCTGACATCTGAAGACGCCATAGGCGCCTTCCTTGAGGAGCTCGAAGGAGATCACCTCAAGTGAAGGGGTCGCGTGGCCCGTTATTTTTGAAACTAGCTACCGGGAAAGGATTCCCCCGAAATGTCTCGTGTCAACGGCACCGTGAAATTCTTCAACCACACCCGCGGCTTCGGCTTCATCGAGCCGGAAGACGGCGGCAAGGACGTGTTCGTCCATGCTTCCGCTGTCGAACGTGCAGGCATGCCGCCCCTCAACGAAGGCGACAAAGTCTCCTTCGAGATCGAGGACGACCGCCGCGGCCGCGGTAAGCAGGCCGCCAATATTCAGGCTGCGCAGTAGCGCCTAAAGCCGCCACACGGCTCATCCCGCGCGCTTCATCGAAGCGCCGGACAGCTGTTTGAGAACCGCCGGCCCCGCACGGGTCCGGCGGTTTTTTGTTGTCTCTCGGGGAACTTAGCCGGCCGCCAAGTGTTCAGGTCAGGTTCATGTGGCCGTCCCTAGGGTGCCACGAACGGGGGGCGGAGTGCCCCACGGATCTGGGGGGTCTTTCAACCTTCAACGGCGTCCGGAGGCAACGGCGCCGCATCCGAGGAACAGATTATGATGGGTCGGAAATCCTATTTCGCATTTGTCGCTGCGTTCGTCGCGGTCTTTGCGCTGGTGGCTGCGGTTCCCGCGGAGGCCGGGCGCGGCCATGGCAAGGGCTGGAAAGGCGGCCATGGCGGACCTTATGTCCAGAACAACTATTACGGCCGTCCTTACGGCTATCGTGGCGGCGGCAGCAATGTCAGCGCACTGGGCGCCGGGCTGGTCGGCCTCGCCGCCGGCGCGGTGATCGGCAGCGCGCTGACGCCCAAGCAAGTCTACGTGGCGCCGTCGCCGGCGCCCTACCAGCCCGTCGGCTACCGGCCGCAGCCCTGGACCGAGGACTGGTACGCCTACTGCTCGTCCCGCTACCGGAGCTTCAACCCGCGCTCGGGCACGTTTGTCGGCTATGACGGCTACGAGCGCTTCTGCCGCTAGATCGGCCGCTTAACCCGATGCCGTTCGAGATTGCACAGCCCGCCGGACCAGCGCCGGCGGGCTGTTGCGTGCGGGCCACAGGGATCGCGGCCGGGGTCGAAGAGCCCGATAGGCGCCGGGGCTGTTTGCGCCCTAACACCCTGATTTCCTTCGCCGGTTTCTTTTCATCAACCCTCAATGCCAATGACATTCATTCCGTCTTGAACGCGGCGGCGTCACGGCCCAAAATTACGAAAGTTTCCAAACGCGTACGGCGCGGCGAGCCAAAACTTGTTGCCGCCCGGCGTGTTTTGTTGTCTTGACGCAAAGGCGCAACGCACCCCAGCGAGTATCGTCTTGACGACGTTGCGCTTATCGAAGCTCAAAAATCCGAGGACTGTTGCAGCCCATGTCCGTTGTCGCCGAACCCGCGATCACTGAAATCTCCCGCGACCAGCCGAACGCTCCGGCGGACCGGGAAGCCCTCCAGAAGATCCGCCCCTATCAGGGAATGGTGGCGTGGCCGACCGTGTTCCTGGCGATCGGCATCGTGACCGCCTTCGTAACCGTGTGCACGCTTGGCACGCTCGGGATCATTCCGCTGTGGCTCGGCCTGATCCTCAACAGCTTCATCCTGTACGCGGATCAGACGCCGCTCCACGAGGCCTGCCACGGCAACATCGCCGGCAAGAACTCGAAATATCTGTGGCTGAACCATCTCGTCGGCTGTGTGTGCGGCACGATCCTGCTGCACGAATACAAAGCCTTCCGCTACATGCACCTGGCGCATCACCGGGAGACGAACGATCCGGAGTTCGATCCCGATCACTGGGTCGCGGTTAAGAACCCCTTCGTGCTGATCTTCCGCTGCCTGACGATCGTGTTCGTCTACCACAACTATTTCTGGCGCCACATCGCCTTCCATCCGCATGTCCCCGGCATGCGCAGCCTTTCAATCCAAATCGCTCTGATGAACGGCCTCTATTACGCGATCATCATCGGCCTGTGTGTGATCGGCTATTGGCGCGAGGTTCTGATGCTGTGGGTCCTGCCGCACATCTTCGCCTCGGCGCTCATCATCTACTTCTTCGCCTACCTGCCCCATAAGCCGCACAAGGTACGCGAACGCTATCGGGACACGAACGTGTTTTGGGTGCACGGCAAGATCATGGAGCCCGTCGTGGACTGGCTCTACCTGTTCCAGAACTTCCACCTCATCCATCACCTGTTCCCGCGCATCCCCTTCTACAAATCCAAGGACGCCTTCACCGATCTTCGTCCGGTCCTGGAGAAGGAACACGCGCATATTTACGAGTACGATTTCGGCCCGCACCGCGAGGCCGCGACGGAAGCGCGTTAGCCCCGCAGATCCCGTCCGCATGACGAGATAGCCGGGCCGGGGCCGGCTATTTTTTTGCCAAATCGGCTCTTTCCGAAGGACTTGGATCACGCGAGCTTGCGGGCGACGATGAACGGCACGGAGACATCGGTCACGAAGTGCCGCGTCTCGAGAATCTCGAAGCCTTGCGCCTCGATGTGCTCCTTCAATTCTCCCTCCCGCTGGAAGCGAACGAACGGCGCCTTGCCAAGAGCCTGCAGGATCGGCAGAGCCAACTTCATCAGCCGCCATTTCAACGGGGCCTTGGGTCCGAGCCCGCAAAAGGTCTTGGAGATGAACAACCCGCCCGGCTTCAGCACCGAAGCGATTCGGCCAAGGTCCTCGTCCAGCGTCGGCAGCAGATGCAAGAGGTTGAAACCCAGCACCGCGTCGAACGGCGTATTCTTATCCGCAATCTCGCCGACGGCCGCCGTCTTGAACGCGACATTGCGCGCGCCTTGTTCGAAAGCCTTTTCGCTCGCGATCCGGATCATGCCGCTGGAGATATCGCTGCCGATATATTCCTGGACGGCGTCGCAGAGGCGTAGGGCCGTGGTACCCGTGCCGCAGCCCAACTCTAAGACGCGCTGATCGTCCTTCAGGTAGTAGCGCGTGCGGTCGAGCGTGGCGTCGTAGGCCGCCTCGTTGGCGATCGGCTGCTTCGCATATT